>NZ_FRBE01000003.1 GCF_900142535.1 Fibrobacter sp. UWEL | reverse complement strand
TGAACAATAGACCAAGAAAAAGGCTTGACTACCTAACACCAAATGAGTATCTTTTGAAAAAGTTCAACATTATGCGTTAGCGATTAGAAATCGCCACATGATTTGGCACCAGTACTTTACAGTCCTGGTTACCATTATGAGTGGTCAGTACTTTACTTCTACCACTGTAAAAAACAAAGGCGCGGCCTGGTTTTTAAGCAAGCTCATCAGCAAGATGGAAGATGGCATCATCTACTTTGATGACTTTGGCAAAATAGATTTCATCAATGGTGGAGCCTGCAAGTTGTTGGGATTGAAGGCCGAAGACATTCGGGGCAAATCCATCCGTAGCATATTCCCGCCTAACCTGGACTTTTTCCGTGAAGTCATCTACAATAACATCAAGATGAGCATCAATGGAGAAGCACACTCCTTCAAGATTCATTTTTTCAAGAGCCGGCAGACCCTCACTACGGCAATCAACATTGCCTACTTCACAGACCTTTCCAAAACCATGCTCTTGCAGCAGAACTTAAAAACTCTAAACGCACAGTATGTGGAATATACCCATGACCTGGTCCGTTATCAGGACCGTCTGAATAAGGAAGCAAGTATTAAGGCTGAAAAGGAAAATGTTCTGAACACGCTTATTAATGCACTTCCCTTCCGCGTCTGGTACAAGAGCGAAAAGGGTGTTTACCAGAAACAGAACCAATTGGATTTGGATAGGCAGGGATCCCTAGAAGGGACCATCGACTCTACAGATAAAGTAACCGTCTATGAAGCAACAGCTCGTGATACAGGTGAAGTAGGGACTTACACCTCCTACGAAGACAAGGACGGTGCGGAGATTTCTCTGGACGAGGCAAACAAGCTGACTAAGGAAGGAGAACCGGTATCCACCTTCGATATCATGTACATTCCCATTGTGCAGGGAAAGCCCCCCTTCAAGACGCTGTGCATCATGGTGGACATGACCAAACAGCGCAGGCTTGAACAGGAACGAAACATGTTGCGGGAACAGAAGTTCATCCATAGCCGTCTGGAAGAACTGGGCACCATGTGCGGAGCCTTCGCCCACGACTACAACAACATTCTCGGCTCCCAAATCGGGTTCTGCCAGCTGGCCCAGGAAATGCTCCCCAAGGACCACCAGGCCTACATGTTTATTTCCGAAGCATTGAAGGCAGCCGAACGAGGAAAGACATCCCTGAACGAATTGCTGGACACCATCCGAGGTAAGGCAAGTTCTGCAACGCCTGCCATTGTCTTTGCTCCTTACATGATTATTGAAGACGTGGTGAAGAAGATTTCCCTCACCTTGCCGCCCACCATTACAGTGAACAGCGAAGACCTGGACACCAGCTTGAAGATTAGCGGTATCGTAGCATCTCTGGACCGTGTCATCAGCAACCTGGCAAACAACGCCATCTTCGCCATGAAGGAAATGGGCGGAAGCCTGACCTTCAAACTGGAAGCAACAGAGCTTAAGGAACAGTTGGTTGTTCCCTATGTTCCCCCAATTCCACCTGGAAATTACGCCAAGATTTCCGTAGCCGATACCGGAACCGGAATGGACTCTGGAACCCTGGAACGCATCTTTGCCCCCTTCTTTACCACGAAAGCACCGGGTGAAGGCCTGGGTTTAGGCCTTTCTTCCGCATTAAGACTGCTAAAAGAGGGCAATGCCTACTTCACAGTGCAGACAACATTGGGAAAAGGAACTACTTTTGAGCTATATTGGCCTTTGGTAAATGAAAATAAGGAGGACTCATGTCCACAATCCTGATTATTGATGACGACGAACAGTTTAATTTGATGCTGAAATCCGCCCTTGAAATTAAGGGCTACGAAGTTGAAACCGCCAGCAGCGGTAAGTCTGCTCGTACCATGTACCAGAACAAGAAGTACGACGTAGTCATTACCGACATCATCATGCCGGATGGCGATGGCTTCGAAGTGATTCTGGACCTGCGTCGCATGAATATGATTGATCGTACTATCGCCGTGAGCGGTGGTGGCCGTACTGCAGCAGACGACTATCTGGTCACTGCAGAACACTTTGACGTTGCAGCAGTATTCAACAAGCCCGTTGACCTGCAGGCTCTCCGCGCCAAGGTTGAAGAAATCATCAAGAAGCACGCCTAATAGGTTGTTTCAATCGTTCGAACAATGAACATTCTAATCGCTGATCAGGATCAGAAGTTCCTCAGCGACATCCAGCGCTCTTGGTCTGTCGCAGACTCAGAGCTGTTGTGCTGTCGAGAAGAACGCGATCTCCTAACGCTTGTTAAAAAGGCCTCCCTGGACCTCGCCTTTATCGAGGTTCCTTTCCTCATGCAGGAAAACATGGACATGGTGAGCTTTTTAAAGGAGCATCATCCGGGAATCGAGATCTTTGTTCTTTGCGATGACCGTAACTGGCAGGGAGCGGCAAGCGCCATCACTCGTGGTGCAAACAGTTTCCTGAAGAAGCCCATTTCCATCTCCCAGCTGGAAAGCACCGCCCAGAAAATCCAGGCGCAGCTCCACAACAAGTCCAACAACCAGCTTATGGAATCCCAGGTGCTGGACAGCCTGTTGGGCAACACTCCGGAGATGAGAAAGATTTTAAAGACCGTCTACAAGATCGCTCCCACCAACAGTACCGTTCTCATTACCGGCGAATCTGGTTCCGGTAAGGAATTCCTGGCCAACGTGGTACACCGTTACAGCAAGCGCGCAAGCGAACCCTTTGTGGCGGTGAACTGTGGCGCCATTCCCGAAAACCTGGTGGAAAGCGAACTGTTCGGTAGCAAGAAGGGCGCTTACACTGGCTCTACCGGCGACAAGAAAGGCTTGTTCGAATCTGCCAACGGCGGAACCCTGTTCCTGGACGAAGTGGGCGAACTCTCCCCCGCTACCCAGGTGAAGTTACTCCGCTTTTTGCAAAGTCACGAAATTCGTAGAGTTGGCGAAACGGATCCCCGTTACTTGGATGTACGTATTATTGCGGCCACCAATCGTAACCTTCAGGACCGCATGGTCAACGGATTTTTCCGTGAAGACCTTTACTACCGCTTGAACACATTCCACCTGCAGTTGCCCCCCCTTCGCGAACGCAAGGCAGCGCTCCCCAACCTGATCAAGTACTTCATCCTGAAGAACAAGGACAGTCAAGGCAAGGAAATTGTGGATGTGGAACCGGCCGCACTTTACGCGCTGACCAAGTATCCTTATCCAGGCAACATCCGTGAACTGGAAAACATCCTGGAACACGCCATCGTTCTTTCCGAAAACGGAATCATCCGCCTGGAAGACTTGCCGGAAAACGTCCAGCAGGAAGCCAAGGAAAAGACCATGGCCATCTGCCACAATCCTGGCGCAAAGGACGACGTCACTGGTTCTGCCGCAAGCACGGACGTTATGGATTCTAAAGACTTTGTGGAGCCCTGCGTCATTGAATTTTCAAAGCCCGCTCCCGCAGTAGGAGCACCCATCGCGCCCACCCCAGTGGCCACCCCTGTAGACGAAGACATCCTCTCCCTGGAGGAAATGGAACGTCGCCATATTCTGCACGCCCTGAGCCTCTGCAAGAATAACAAGACGGAAGTCTGCAAGAAGCTGGGCATCAGCCGCGCCACCCTCTGGCGTAAGCTGAAAGAACTTAAGATCGAAATGGAAGGGGAAGATTAATCGGCGGAAAATTCGCCATTAAACTTCCACAAGAGTCGCCACCAGGCAGGAATCCTTAGAACTGCCGCTGGCCACAAAGTCAATATCCTGGGATTTCTTCCAGGATGTTTTTGCATGGGGATGAACAGCGCCCACGGCGTCACGAACACTACGTGCAAAGCTGTTCAATTCAAATTCACTATAGTTGGAACTGACCATAAAGAAGCCGCCCTGATTCAGCAGCGTGGCGCAGTCAGAAACCAGAGGCATCAGGTGTTCGCGAACGTTGAAGTTGGTTCCCTTGAAACGTGCAAAGCTGGGCGGATCCAGCACGATGCCGTCAAACTTCAAGCCCTTCTTCTGAGCCCAATGAACGTACTCCACCGCATTTCCCTTAAAGAATTCGCCGGGACGTAAATCCAGACCGTTCAATGCGAAGTTGGCGCGGCCCTTGTCCAGAATCTTTCCGCTAATGTCTGCGTTAGTAGCAATCGCGGCACCGCCCAGACGGGCATGTACAGAGAAGGAGCAAGTATAACTGAACAGGTTCAGGAAACGTCTGCCTTCGCAGCGCGTCCCCACTTCCAGGCGGATGGAGCGCATATCCAGAAACAGGCCCGGGTTTATCGTATCCAGCAGGTCCACGTTAAACTTCGCAGGGCCTTCAAAAACCGTGCCTACAGAACCTGCGGGGTCACCAATCAGAACTTCCATGGGAGGATTTTCCAGGGACCTTCCGGAGCTGGAAAGGCGTTCCTTCACCACCAGGCAATCCGGCGCTAAGAGATCCCCAATGGCGGCAACAATGGCGTTTTTCTGGCGCAGCAATTCCGGACCAAAATACTGGATCTGGAAACGACTACCAAAGCGGTCCAGGGTGAGACCGGGAAATCCATCGGCAGCACCGTTCACCACGCGATAGGCGTCCGTCACCTCAAAAAGAGGCTTGCGTTTTTCGTGGGCTTGCTGCAAAAGTTTTTTCCAATCGGCCATGACACAAAAATAAAAAATGTGGAGCGAAACTTCAATAAGGTCCGTATTTAGAAAGAGACCCTCAACAAAAAGGAAAAATCATGAAATGGATCAAAGAGAAGTTCAAGTCGGACCGACCCCTCACCCGCGAAGAAGAAGACATCCTGATTCCACTGGCGAAGAAAGGCAACCGCAGCGCCAAGGAAAAAATCCTGCGGGCCAACATGCGGTTCGTCATCCAGGTGGCGAACAATTACAGCAATAACAGCCTGACTCAAGAGGAGCTGATTAACGAAGGCGCCATGGGGCTGTGGAATTCCATCGGCTATTACGATCCCAGCCGAGGGGTACGTTTTATTACCTATGCCGTGTGGTGGATCAAGGCTAGTATTACACGAGCCATCAGCGAAAAAGGGAGCCTGGTGCGGCTCCCCCTCAATCAACAACTCCAGCTGAAAAAAGCAAAGAAAGTCTGTCAGGGCGGTGGGGAATTAAGCCCCGATATGAGGCAGTTGGATGCGGTCATGAGCAGACCCGCCAGCCCTCTGGATGAAACCTTCTGCGATCACGGAACCGCCCCCGCGGACCACGAAACAGAAAAGGACTTGATGAAAAGATTCCTAAGGAAAATTCTGAATAAGCTTCCCCATAAGGAGCGTGAAGTCATCAAGAATCTTAACGGGATTGATACCGACTACGCAAGAAGTGTTCGGGAAGAAAGCAAGTTAATCAACGTCTCCCGGGAGCGGGTTCGCCAACTGCGGGATCAGGCATTAAGACGAATTCGGGACATGAATTACGACGGGCACTTATCCGCGGAACTGAATTAAAAAAGGAGCCTTGCGGCTCCTTGCTTTTACTTGTCCAAGCTCTTGATTTGGTCCACAAACTCACCCACTTCCTTGAACTCACGATAGATGGAAGCGAAACGGACGTAGGCCACAGGGTCAAGCTTTTTCAGTTCCTGCATGACCAGGTTACCAATCTGCTCGTAGGACACTTCGAAGTTTTCGGTAACGGTCAATGCGTTTTCCACATTGACTGCCACCTGTTCGATATCCGAAGTAGAAAGGGGACGCTTCTTGCAGGAGTTCATGATGCCCTTCATCAGCTTTTCCCGCTGGAAAGCTTCACGTTCGCCACTGCGCTTGATTACCGTGAGGGGCTGAAGTTCCACGTATTCGCGAGTAGAGAAACGATGACCGCATTCGACGCATTCGCGACGACGACGGATATAGCTGCCAATAGCGCGGCTATCTACAACCTTATCGTTATCTTTCTTGCAGAACGGGCAAATCATGAGAGTTATGAATTACGAGTTATGAGTTAGTTGGCGGCCTTAAACTCAGCGACGTTAGCCTTGTATTCAGCCAGGTATGCCTTAGCTTCGGCAACCACAGCTTCGGGAGTATAACCGAATTCCTTTTCCAGGACGCCTGCCGGAGCGGAAGCACCGAAGCGTTCCAGACCGGAAACCTTACCGAAGCCACCTACGACCTGAGCGAACAGCAGCGGGAGGCCGCTGGACTTTGCAAACACCGGAGTCCAAGGAGTGATGATGGAATCGCGGTATTCCTTGCTCTGGCTCTGGAAGAGTGCGGGGCTGATCATGGAGACCACGCGGACCTTCAGGCCTTCGGCGCGGAGAACTTCTGCAGCGTCGTGAGTCAGGAGAACGTCGGAACCGTTGGAAACGAAAGTGAGGTCCGGACGGGCAGAACCGCAGTTGTCGCTAACGATGTAAGCACCCTTGCGGCACTTGGCAGCGTCAACCTTGCGATCGCCAGGAAGAGTCTTCACGTTCTGGCGGGTCAGGATCAAGGTAGTGGGGCTATCGTTATTTTCGAAAGCCATTTCCCATGCGACCACAGTTTCAAAAGCGTCGGCCGGGCGGAGCACCAGCATTTCGGACTTGCCCTTGTTCGGGCCGTGAGTCTTCTTGAGACCTTCCAGAAGGCGAATCTGGGTTTCGTGTTCGATAGGTTCGTGGGTAGGACCGTCTTCGCCAACGCGGAAGCTGTCGTGGGTGTACATGAACTTCACAGGCAGACCCATGAGGGCAGCCATACGCAACACCGGCTTCATGAAGTCGCTGAACACAAAGAAGGTGGCGCAAATCGGGTAGAGACCGCCGTGAAGAGCGATACCGCAGCAGATAGCACCCATGGTCAGTTCTGCAACGCCCACCTGGACGAAGCCGCCCTTGAAGTCGTTAGCGCGGAAGATACCGGTCTTGTTCAGGAATGCCTGAGTGTTATCGGAGTTAGAAAGGTCAGCAGAGGAGCAGATGCAGTTCTTCACGTTTTCAGCCAGGTGACCGAGAACGGTACCGGAGGTCACGCGAGTTGCAACACCTTCCTTCAGTTCCAGACCAGAGAGGTCGATCTTCGGGGCATTGCCAGAGAGCCAATCCTTGAGGGTTGCAGCCTTTTCAGGATTTGCAGCGTCCCAAGCAGCCTTAGCCTTCTTCCAAGCTTCAACTTCCTTGCGGAGTTCGGCCTTACGAGCTTCGAAAGCTTCAGCAACGTCGGGGAAAATCTTGAACGGATCAGCCGGATCGCCACCCAAGTTCTTGACGGTAGCGTCGGTAGAAGCGCCTGCAGCGTTAAGCGGCTGGCCGTGGGTGGAAACAGCACCTTCGAAGGACTTGCCATCTTCAGCAATGGCGCCCTTAGCCATGGTGGTGTGACCGATCACGATAGTGGGCTTTTCAGTTTCTGCCCATGCAGCCTTGAAGGCTTCACGGAGAGAGGCGATGTGGTCACCGTCAGCCACGTCGATAACGCGGAAGCCCCATGCTTCGTACTGCTTCTTGAAGTCGTGGCTCATCACGTCTTCGCAACGGCAGGACAGCTGGACCTGGTTTGCATCGTAGAAGAAAATCAAGTTAGAGAGTTTGAGATGACCAGCAACGCGGCCCACGCCGTAGGCGATTTCTTCTTCCAGACCGCCATCGGAAACCAGGCAAACCACCTTGTGGTTCAGGATGTCGCCGAAACGTTCCACCATGAAGCGTTCTGCAATGGCGTTACCCAGGGCCACAGCGTGACCGATGCCCAGAGGACCGCTGGAGTTTTCGATGCCCAGTGCGAAGTCTACTTCGGGATGGCCCGGAGTACGGCTGTTCAGCTGGCGGAAGTTCTTCAGGTCTTCCATGTTGAGCTTGCCCTGAATGGCAAGTTCGGAATAAAGAAGTGCGGACATATGACCCGGATCCATGAAGAAACGGTCACGAGCTTCCCAGTTGGGGTTTTCAGGATCGAAGCGGAGGAATTCTGCGAAAAGCAGGGTGATAG
The DNA here is from genome assembly GCF_900142535.1 of Fibrobacter sp. UWEL. Taxonomy (NCBI): domain Bacteria; kingdom Pseudomonadati; phylum Fibrobacterota; class Fibrobacteria; order Fibrobacterales; family Fibrobacteraceae; genus Fibrobacter; species Fibrobacter sp. UWEL. Next base: position 201,458 of record NZ_FRBE01000003.1, on the reverse strand, counting down.
CGTCTGCTGCACCCATGGCTCCACCCGGATGACCGGACTTAGCCTTCTGCACCATGGCAGCGGAAAGAATTCGAACGTTGTCGGCCGCTTTAGTAACGATCGCGTCTTGCACTTTTTTACCTCTCTCTATATAACAGGCGATGAGCCGCCTAAAAATGTGTGCCAAATGTAGTTTTTTTATACTAGGCGCTCAAGTCGAAAAGGGGAAAAACGCACTTTCCAATGAAAAACAGGTGCTTTTACTGAACATCAGTGCAGTTTCCATGTTTTCAGCAGACCTATTCAACGGGCTAAAAAAGAAGGTAGGAAACCCCAAGGACGATTCCAACGGAATGAAAATTATAAACATGCGCGGCAAAATCCTTGTTAAACGACTCACTCATCTGCACGTTCCATCTCAAGTCCAGATTAAAATGATCCGCCAAAATAACACACATACCAAAAATAAGGTCGTAATCCACAGATGACCGAAGATTCTTTTTAATCAAATTTTCCGATCCTAAACTAGCCGTTAATGGAATGTTTACCTGAGCGCCTACATCAAACATTACATTCCACCGAGCGCCCTTGAAGGCTAGCAACATCGGAATGGCCAAGCGAGTCTGTTCCAGATCTCGACGTTCCTCCACAAGCTCATCCTTTTCTCTTCTTAAAAAGCTTTCTGAATTTTTCGAAAACGAGTACTCATACAACACTCCCAGCCGTAAGGCGACATCGTTATACACCCCAATGGGAATTTGAGCAACGATTCCTACCGAAAAAGAGATCCCATTAAATTTCCCTGTAGTATCGCTTCTTTCCCTATAATCCTGAATTTCGTAATCCGCACTCGCTAAGTCCATATACCCCAGCGTTATGCCAAGTCCTAAATTCCAATCCAGAGGCACCACCCTCATCTTGGCTTCCTCTACCGTGATTTCCGTGTGGGTAACACTATCCATCACATAATGTTGCGCATGATAAACGCTATCCTTGTAAGCTTTCGTCTCTTCCGGTCTAATGCGTATAATACGATAGCCCTCGAGAGTCCGTTCCGGCAAGGAATCTTCAGCGAAGGAGAAAACAGTAAGAAAAAGGAACAAGCAGCAACATAAATGTTTCATGTTCCCTCTCCTAATAACACTTGTTGTCGTTCAACAAAGCAACCAATTCAGACTCGGATAAATACTCATCGCACCGATACGCTTCATCTTCTACGGGCTTGTCCATATTAGGCGCTCCGTCCACAAGCAGTCCAATGGACGCCCCAATTCCAGCTCCGATAGCTGCACCAAGCGCAATCATCTGCCCCCAAACAGTGCCGTCCTGAGCCATGAAGGCGGCGATCCATCCACCAGCAAGCCCCGAAAAACCCAATACGATTCCTCCCGTCAACGCCCCCCAAACAATACCATGCAACGGATGGTTCCTACTTAAATAGGAGTTATTCTTAAAACCTTTCTTGCATATTGTGATGCTATCTTTCGGGATAATTGTAAATAGGCCTTTATTAAGAGAATCGTCATAGAACCAGCGATCTGTCGAATAACCCTGAGCGCTGGGTAAAACGATATAATCATTCTGGGGATCGTAACAGAACCGGTCTATCATAAATAAAGTTGTATCCGTTTCCGTCCGAGATTCATAAGCAAGCTCTCTAGACTGGGTCTTGGGAATAACGCCCTCGTACTTGACAACTTCCGCCTTACTTTTTTCCGGCTTATCCAGAGGATGATATATGCGGGACTCCGTAGGATTTGCACATCCCGTCAAAAGCAGAAAAAACAGAAACAGCAGAAACAATAAACGCTTCACATTAACCTTCAGGAAATACCATCCTTGAATATATACAAATCTTTTATCTATATTTCGGGCACTTAGGAGTTTTTGATGAAAGCGACTGTTTTACGTATTTTGAAGAACCTCGCCCACCCGGGAACCATCATAGGCATTATCGCATCTATGGCGATTCCCTTTCTGGTATATCTCGCCCCCAATATTGGCCACAAGGATATCATCCAGCAGCTGGATCTGTACCTTCCCTTCCCCTTGTTTGCGATCCAGTTCATTGCCTCCATCGTACTCTTCGTACTGTTGCAGAAGGATTTCAGGAACTGGATCAAGACCATCCTGCCGGAAAAGAAGTTCACCATCCTCATGGTTCTTTTCACACTAGCTGTAACCATTTTTGCGGCCACACAAATCGAAGCTCGTCACCGCGTACAGAGTGACGAAAGTGTTTTCATGTCTGTGGCCCAGAACATGTATTACAACCAGGAATCCGGAACCTGTAACCAGGGCTACTTCCAGGACGGCGGTCTCAATTGCGTTTCCAAGTCCAACAGTTTCAAGACCAAGGGACTTTCCTTCCTGTACACCTTAGGCATTCCCCTGCTGGGAACGGATCTTCACTGGATTTTCAATTTCGAACTTTTGCTGTTGCCTCTGGCAGTACTTCTCATGTTCCTTGCAGTGGTGGCCTGGACTAGGCAGCCCCTCCTGGCATTCTTCGCAGCACTCCTTACTGCGCTACAGCCCACCGTACTATTCCAGTTCCGTTCCATGTCCGTGGAACCGCTTTACATTTTCCTTTCCGCACTTTCCGTACTGACTTTCCGCTGGGCATTTGACCGCAACACCCTTAAGCATTGGGTCCTTTTCGCCCTGATTCTCGCCTTCTTCGCCCAGACTCGCCAGGAAACCGTATTCTGCTTCGCACCCTTCATTCTGGTGGCATTGCCCAAACTTCTGAATGAGAAGAGTTTCAAAGCCCCCGCATTCTTTGTGACCCTATCCCTCTTCTCCGTGCCGGTGCTTTTAACCATCAGCTACTTCCAGGGTTTTGGATTCCAGGGCGGTGAATTTGAGGCTCACGGCCACTTCCTGGAAGACGTTTCCAAGAACTGGGAAGTAATGACAAAGCCCCTGAATGACAAGGGCGAACTGGTGAATCCCTTCCTCACCTACTTTAACTACCTGTTTGCCATCGGCGGAATCTCCCTGATCCTCAAGGCTCTCTTCGATGCCTTTACCCGCAAAGACAAGTACCGTTTCTTCTTCCTGGAATTCCTAATTTTCCTGGTTCTTTACCACCTGCAGACCTATGTAATTCTAGAAAACGTCTCCGGTGACTTTACCATCGAAATCAACCAGCGCTATAGCCTGGTCATGCTCCCCACCATGGCAATCCTGGGAGCCATCCCTGTAGCCTACCTGATTTTGTTCTCCACCAAGCTGATCAGCAACCCCAAGACGTTTACCACCGTGGCTTGCGTTCTCGGCCTCCTGGTAGGTGCCGGCTTTACCGCCTGGACATTCCACTACAAGGAAGACTTCAACAAGAACGTCATGTACAACCGTAACCACCTGACCACGGAAGAATCCGAAATTCTCCGCTGGCTTTCAACCATGCCCCAAAAGGACAGGCTCTTCATTTACGGAAGGCCTTGGCACTTCATTGGTTACGGAATTTCCTCCATCCACTACGATAGAGCCCGCCAGATGTCTAGTGACGAGTTGAAAAATCTCGTAGACAAGTATCAAGGCGAAGTCTACTACATTCGTGGTCTAGACTGCTGGGACAGCCAGACTTACCACAAGAAGGCCGTGGAACACCGCATTCCCACCACCTGCGACGTCTTTGAACGCGAAATGGACATGGAAGGGGTAACCAACATGTTGATTACCAACAACTACTGGGTTCAAATCGCAAAGTTCAACGGCCGCAGAAACTATAATCCGGTAAATATTATTGCCGTTGAAGAACCTACCTTTGTCGTTCCCACGGACACACTAGCAGGAAAGCCGGGGTTACGAATTGCCTTCAGCCTGAACGAAAGAGGGAACGCCATCAATGACTGGTCCTACGCCGTTTACGTCAACGGAGAAAAGACAGGCGACGGTCCCTACATTCGAGGCAGCATCCAGCTGAACTATTCTGAAAGCAAATTGAACGCAGGCTATAGCACCATCCGTTATGTAGTATACGACAACTTGAAGCGCAAATCCATTGCCGACATCCAGAAGTATTACTTCCACAACGTCAACGGCGCTACCCCGCTGGTGAATCTTTCCTACGAAAGTCACCAACAGGGCTGGGGCAATTTCCACAAGAACGAAAGTATTGATGGAAACACCATGAAGATTGCCGGTAAGCAATACGCCTACGGATTGGGCATTCACGCCCCCTCCACCACCATCTATAACATCGATGGCAAGTACAAGACATTCCAGGCATCCTTCGGTCTGGATGAAGAATCCCTTTGTGGTGACGGCGCAAGAATCCAGATTGCAGGAGACAGCAAGGTCCTGTATGAAAGCGAAACCTTCACTGCAGAAACCTTGGGATCACTGAACGTAAATATCGAAGGCGTCAAAAAGCTAATGATTACCACACTCCAGCTGGAATCCAACAACTGCGACCATGTGGACATTGTTAATCCCGTTCTTATTCCGTAACAGAGACTGACCTATGTTATTATCCGTAATTATTCCCGTATTCAATGAAGAAGAAATCGTAGAGAAGACCTACAACGTTCTAGAAGAAGTCCTGAAGGATGTGGAACACGAACTGATTTTCGTCAACGACGGATCCAAGGACCGCACCCGCGAAATCGTAGAAAGCAAGTTGCCCAGCAATCCCAACAACAAGATTGTGAACTTCAGCCGCAACTTCGGCCATCAGGCAGCCTTTAGCGCAGGCCTGGATCACGCCATCGGTGATGCTGTAGTCATCATTGACGGCGACCTGCAGGACCCTCCCGAACTGATTCACGAAATGCTGGAAAAATGGCGCGAAGGTTACCAGGTGGTTTATGCCCAGCGCAACAAGCGTGCCGGCGAAACCATTTTCAAGAAGTTTACCGCATTTGCCTTCTATCGCATTATCGGCAAGCTGACCAGCATCGACATTCCCCCTGACACCGGTGACTATCGCTTGATGGACCGCTGCGTTGTAGATCAGCTGAAGAACCTGCCGGAACGTAGTCGTTTCCTTCGCGGTCTGGTTTGCTGGGTAGGCTTCAAGAAGATTGGCGTCAAGTACGACCGTGCAGAACGTACCGCAGGCACCTCCAAGTATCCGCTGAAGAAGATGATCCGACTCGCCCTAGATGGCATTACCGGATTTAGTTCTTCTCCCCTGAAGATCAGCTTCTATATGGGTATTTTCGCAACCATCGTTGGCTTTGGCGTTTTCGTCTGGTCCATCGTGGAAAAGATCGTCAACCCCGCTACCACCGTACCGGGCTGGGCATCCCTCATGACCGCCATCGTATTCTTCTCCGGCGTGCAGCTCATGACCATCGGTATTTTGGGCGAATACATCGGACGTATCTACGACGAAGTCAAGCAGCGCCCGCTTTATATTGAAGACAAGAAGTAACTAGTCTTGAATTACGAATTATGAATTATGAATTATGAATTACTAGTTACGAGTTTTGAATTTTGAGGTTTGAATTATGAAGAATAAATTGTTTGTGATGAGTTCCGCCAGTGGCGCTGGTAAGTCCACCTTGCAGAAGATGGTCCTGCCAGATTTTCCCGACATCAAGTATTCCATTTCCGCTACCACCCGCAAGCCTCGCGAAGGCGAAGTGGATGGCGTTCATTATTTCTTCAAGACCCGCGAGGAATTTGAAGAACTGATCAAGAACGACGGTCTCATTGAATACAATGAAGTCCACGGCAACTATTACGGCACTCCCAAGAGCTTTGTGGAAAAGACATTGGCAGAAGGCAACCGCGTGTTGTTCGACCTGGACGTTTTCGGCAAGGTGAACTTTGACAAGGTTTACCCGGAAGCTACCGGCATCTTGATTCTGCCGCCCAGTGACGAAGAACTGGAACGTCGCCTCCGCGGTCGCGGCACCGATTCCGAAGAAGTAATCCAGCTCCGCCTCCATAATGCCAAGAAGGAAGTGGAATTCGCCCAGACTCAAGGCAAGTACGAGTACACCATCGTCAACGACGACGTGGAAAAAGCCGCAGAAGAACTGAGAGCTATTCTCAAGAAATAATCCTCATTCGTCATTCTGATAAGTCGTTGCTCCCGGCCGAGTGGCCGTTTTGCAAAATCGTAGTGCAAGCCATTGCAAAAACAATTATTTGCACTACGATTTTCGCCGAATCAAAGACAAACTAATTTCCAGGCTAGTGCATTAGTTGTATTTTTTATTTTTTTGCACTAGTCCACTAGTGCAAAAAAGGGACTTTCCCCTTTCTCAACACTACGCCATCCAGGGTATTATCCTTCGCAAGGACAAAACCCTAGTGCAAAATCCTCTTTTTTGGGGCATTTGCACTACAAAATTCCGAAATCGTCCAAATTTCACCTGCCCGCGACGCCTTGCTTTGGGCTAATCTATCTCGACTTTAATATCAACGCCCGGGGCCCATGGCTTCGGGCTGTTTACGATGGGAGAAAGAATGCGGCGAACAAGGGCGAGATCTTTAGTCTTGACGTAGAGTTTTGCCCAATGGATGTTCTGGACCATAGAGATAAAAGCATCCACAGGTCCAAGGACCAGCAGGGATTTTTCTGCACGTAATATTTGTTCCAGTTGATTCACCGCAGTTGTCAGGGCTCCTTCGTCCCGGCTGCCGCAGCTGATTTCCACCAGCTTACAGAACGGCGGGTAGAACGCATCCTGACGGTCCTGCACTTCCTTGGCCGCAAATCCATCAAAATCGTGATGGACCGCAAATTGCATGACCGGTTCCGTAGGCTTTAAAGTCTGGATGAAAACCTGACCAGGCACATCTCCCGCACGGCCAGCGCGGCCCGCAGTCTGGCTCAACAGCTGATACATCTTCTCGCTGGAGCGGAAATCCGGAATGCCCAGGCCGGAGTCGGCGCCTACGACGCCAACCAGCCGCACCCCCGGGAAGTCGTGGCCCTTAGCCACCATCTGGGTACCAATCAAAATATTGTATTCCCGATTGCGGAAGGAGTCCAGAATCTTTTCGCTGGCGCCTACATTCTGGGTGGTGTCACGATCCATACGGACGACCTTAGCGCCGGGCACCCACTCCTGAATTTCGTCTTCCAGCATTTCGATGGCTCCGCCCACGAACTCATAAGTTTCCGCCCCACAGCTATGGCAGGGAGAGTTCACCGGGTAAAGTCTCCCGCAGTAATGGCACATCAGGGAACTGTACTGTTTGTGATAAACCAGAGGGACATGGCAGTCCTTGCAGTAAAGCGTTTCCCCGCATTCAGAACAAACTCGTATTTTCGAGTAACCGCGACGGTTCATCAGGACAATGGCCTGTCCCTCCCCCGCCACACAATCCGTCAAGGCTTCTCGCAACTGCGGAGACAGCATGATACCTTTCTGCTGGCGCATCTTGCACATGTCCAGAATACTGACCTGGGGCATAGGCGCCTGAGTGGCTCGTTCCTTCAAGCGGAGCACCTTCAGGTGGCCGGCAGACACGTTATGATACGTTTCGAGACTTGGGGTAGCGCTGCCCAAGACCACAAGAGCCCCGTGCTTATACGCCAGATGGAAAGCCAAGTCACGAGTGTGATAGCGAGGCGCAGGATCCTGCTGTTTGAAGGAAGAGTCATGTTCCTCGTCAATAATCACCAGGTCAAAATCAAAGGGAGCGAGAATAGCACTGCGGGTTCCCAGCACCACTCGGGCAGACCCATCCATAATGGAAACATATCCAGCCCGCTTCTTGGGAGTGGACAAAGCCGAATGCAACACCACCACGGGGACCTGCAGGAAACTTTCAAAGCGGGACGCCGTCTGAGGGGTAAGACCAATTTCCGGAACGAGAATCAACACCTTCTTCCCGCGGGAAAGCGCCTCGTAGGCAAGTTCCTGATAGACGCGAGTCTTGCCGGAACCAGTGACGCCGTGAAGCAAGGTCCCTCTAAAACCAGAGCCGTCCAAATCGGCGACCAGAGAGTCCAGTGCGTTCTTTTGTTCTAAAGTGAGGGGCGGCAAGTCCGATGGTTTCGGCGGCAGCCCACAACCCGCGACGTCCAGCGACACACCAGCGGCAACCTGCGGCAAACCCGCGACATTCTGCGGTCCCTCGGCGTTGCTCGGGGACCTTGCGGCATATGCCTCCAAAAACTTCTCGAAGTCCGCGGGCCAGAAGACAAAGAGCGCCTTCATGGGAGTGCTTATATAATAACTAGCCGTCCATTCCAGATTCTCCATATACCTTTCGGAGAATGAAAAGCCGGATTGGTGAGGAACGGCCAGTCGCACATCAAAGGAGGGGCGATTACCGTGGACCTTGGATACCACAGCAAGGGCAGGCTTCTTTCGGGTGGCAAACTGCACCCACACCAAATTTCCTCGGCAAAGGGTTACCCCCTGGGGTACACCATAAGTGTAAACCGCAGGCGCCATGGGGACATAGACTTCGCAAAACTGCGTAAGAGACGCAGACTTTACCTTGGTCTTAATTTCCTCCGGCGGAATGATTTTGGGAATACGCTTTGCCATGAGGGCAAAGATAGTTAAACCCGCCCCCCAAAATCCCCTAAAAACCGATTTTTGTCGGTTGACAAAATATTTTTTAATTAGATTATGTTATATAGACCTGATATCATGGTCTACCTACCCATTGGAGATTTTTTATGAGCCTTTTTGATTTTGTGAAGCCGAATTGGAAAAAGTCTGACCCCGCTGTACGCGCTACCGCCGTAGAAAAGGAAGTCAACGATCAGAGCATTATTGAGTCTCTGGCCAATTCCGATCCTGATGTAAAAGTTCGTACCGCAGCAGTAAAGAAAGTAGCAAGCCTCAAGGTGCTGAAAGCTATTTCCGTAAACGATAGCGACGAAAGCGTCAAGACCCTGGCTAAGAACCGCTACCAGGACGAAGCATTCAAGAAGCTTAAGAATATTAAAGAAGCATCTAGCGAAGACCTTGCCCTGCTGAACGACTTGAAGGAAACCCATTTTGCAGACGACCTGCTGAAGAGCAACACCACCTGCGAAGCTGTTCGCAAGGAACTGGTCAACTCCTGCAAGAAGGCAAGCGTTCTAGCCGGTGTGGCAACTCGTGATGCAAGCGAAGAAATTGCAACCATCGCCGCCAAGAAGGTGGACTCCGACGCATTGATGGCAGACATCGCCAAGAATTCCAAGCACACTTCCGTACGCAAGCTTGTCTCTGACAAGATTCGCGCCAAGAAGGAAGCTGAAGACGGTGGCAAGAAGGCTGCAGCCCTCCTTGCAGGTAAGCAGGACGCACTTCTCGGTCAGGCACACCACCTGGCAGCCCAGAAGGATCCCCTGTCCGTCAAGGCACAGTTCGACGGACTCATGGCAGAAGCACGCGCTCTAGGCATGGGCGACAAGCAGGCCGCCCTGGACGAAGTCTACGCAAGTTTCAATAAGTTCTGTGACGAAGCCAACGCCGAAAAGATTGCCGCCGAAAAGGCAGCAGCAGAAAAGGCAGCAAAGATTGCAGCCCTTTCTTCTTCCCTGGAAGAACTTGAACAGATTATTTCCGACAACAAGGTCAAGGATTCTGCACAACGTGTAGACGAAATCGTCGCACTGTGGAATGACGGCAAGAACCTGATGGAAGCAAGCCTCATCAAGCGTTACAACAACGCCTTCTTCAAGATTCAGGAAATCCAGAAGCCTGTGGTGGTGGAAGTTCCCGAAGGTGAAGCGGCAGATGAATCCGCCCGTCCGGAACTGCTGGAACGTCTCCAGGCACTGGCCGATACTGACGTAAATGAAAACACCGGCAAGTACCTCCACGCCATCGTTCGTGAATGGGAAAAGCTTCCCCTCCTGGAAGGCGAAGATCCTGTTCTCCAGAATTACAACTCCATTAGGAACAAACTATCGGAAAAGATTTCCGCCTTTACCGAAGGCGCCCAGAAGCTGGTGGAAGAAAATTCCGCAAAGCTCCGCGCTCTTATCGAAAAGGTCAAGTCCTTCGACGAAAACGAAGACTTCCGCGAACTGAACAAGAAGGTTCGTGACTGCTACAACCAGTGGAAGGAAATCGTCGGCGAACAGAAGTTCAAGTATCATGACCTGTGGCAGGAATACAAGGCCGCCACCAGCCGTTTCCAGGAAATGCAGCAGTGGGAAAACTGGCGCAACGAACAGTCCCGCGACGAACTGCTCACCGAAATGGATGCCATGACTCAGGAAGAACCTAGCCAGGATCTTCTGAACAAGCTCCGTGATATTGCTAACCGCTGGAAGGAAATCGGTCCTATCTCTGCAGCCAAGCTCCAGGAATACCGCGACCACTTCCAGAGCAACTACGAAAAGATTAAGGAAAAGTGCGCTCCCTTCATTGAAGAAATGAACAACGAACGCCTGAAGAACCTGGCTGACAAGGAAGCCATCTGCGCCAAGATCGAAGAACTGGTTGCCAACGCAGAAATCTTCTGGAAGGACAAGTTCAAGACCATGCAGGAACTCCAGGAAAGCTGGAAGAACATCGGTATGGTCCCCAAGGAAAATGTGGCCGCCCTGACAGAACGTTTCAAGGCAGCAGCAAATGCATTCTACGCCCAGCATAAGGAAAACCTGAAGGCTGAAGACGTTTCCCGCGAAGCCAACTACGAAAAGAAGGTGGCCCTCTGCATGGAAGCAGAAGCAATTCAGGAATCCAGCGACTGGAATGCCACTTCCAACAAGTTGAAGCAGCTCCAGGATGCCTGGAAGGCAACCGGTCCCGTACCCAAGAGCAAGTCCGACGAAATCTGGACTCGTTTCCGTACCGCCTGCGACGCCTTCTTCGAAAAGAAGCGCGCCCACTTCGAAGAGATGGACGCCTCCAAGCAGAAGAATCTGGACGCCAAGGGCGAAGTCTGCGGAAAGGTGGAAGCTATGGACGCTGCAGGCCAGGGCACCCTGGAAGACCTGAAGGCTCTGGAAGCAGAATTCAAGTCCCTGGGCATGGTTCCCAAGGAAGCAATCGAATCTATTAGCGAACGTTTCAGCACCGCCTACAACAAGGTGCTGGCACGCCTGGCAAGTGCAGACGAAGCTCTCACTGCAGCTCTGGCCGAAGTCAAGACCAAGAAGCTGGAAATGATCGAAAAGGTCAAGGAATTTGCAGAAAGCGCTGGTTCCAACCAGCTGGCTGACGCAGTTCGCGAAATCCAGAAGGAATGGCGCGAAATCGGTTCCTGCGGTGCAGAAGATTCTAGCCTCTACAAGGCCTTCCGTGAAGCTTGCGATGACTTCTTTACCCGTCGTCGCGATCAGCTTGACATTCAGGAACAGGCTCGCCAGAACAACCTTCAGAAGAAGCTGTTGCTCTGCGAACAGGCCGAAGAACTTCTCAATGACCTGAACGAATCCACTGTAGGCGCTTCCATGAACAAGGTGAAGCATCTCCGTCGCCTCTGGAAGGAAGTGGGTGCAGTACCTCGCGAACATTCCGAAAAGACCTGGCAGCGCTTTAACTCCGCCTGCGACAAGGTTTTCGCTTTCGGTCGCAAGGACGAACCCAAGGAAGCTGAATCTGCAGAAGCACCTGCCGCTGATGCATAACATCGTCCCATCCCATTCGTCATCCTGAGCAAAGCGAAGGATCCAGATACGTTCTCCCAAGAACGTATCTTTTTTTCGTCCTGGATTCTTCAGCATCTACGATGCTTCAGAATGACGTGAGGGGTTATTTCTATATTTTGCAATATGAAATTTCCTCCTTGGACATCAGTTGATGAAGCAGCCCGCCTTCTTGCAGACGGACAAGTGGTAGCGATTCCTACAGAAACAGTCTACGGTCTTGCAGGCAACGCATACGAGCCTAAGGCACTGGCACAGATTTTTGCCATCAAGGAACGCCCCACTTTCGACCCTCTGATTGTCCATATTTGCGATGTGGCCCAGCTTTCTGATATCGCCAAGGATATTCCCGAAGCAGCCTACAAGCTGGCGGAAGCCTACTGGCCTGGCCCCATGACGCTGATCCTCCCTAAGAAGGATTGCATTCCGGACCTGTGCACCAGCGGACTTCCCTCCGTGGCAGTGCGTTTCCCCGCACATCCTGTGGCCCAGGAAATTATCCGCAAGGCAGGCGTCCCTCTGGCAGCCCCCAGCGCAAACCTCTTTAAGCATGTGAGCCCCACTACCGCCAAGCACGTTGCCGACCAGCTGGCCGACCGCGGGTTAGCGGGCATTGTAGACGGCGGCTCCTGCGATGTAGGTGTGGAAAGTTCCATCATCTCCCTGACGGGCGAAATTCCAACGGTGCTTCGCCCCGGTGCAATTACCCCCGAAATGGTGGAGAAGGTTCTGGGTCAGGTAGCCATCAAGGAATCTACCTCCAAGCCGGGCCAGCCCATGGCCGCCCCCGGCCAGTGCGATACCCACTACCGCCCGCAAGTTCCTCTTTACTATGGCGTTGTTCCCGAAGGTTTCAAATTGCCGGAAAACACAGTCCGCATCGCCTTTGGAAATACGGAAGGTCCCATTCCCGCCACATTGAATCTTTCGGAATCTGGGGATATGCTGGAAGCTACCGCCAAGTTGTACGCTTTTATGCACGACCTGGACCTCCCCCAGTACCAGCTGATCTTAGTGGACCCCATTCCCAACGTAGGCGTCGGGATGGCCCTGAATGACCGCCTCAAGAGAGCGAGCATTAAACTCTAGCGGATTTATTTCTGCTGGGTCGCATCGATGGCCAAATACTTTTTCAGCATGGCCGTCAAGTCATGTTCGCGAACAGGCTTCGTCAAGTAATCGCTGAAGCCGTCCTTTAAGTACTGTTCCCTTGCCCCCGCAATGGCATTTGCCGTAAGCATAATGACCGGGGTATTCTTGTTCAAGTTCAAGGGATCATTGTTCATCAAATGGAGAGTATCGATACCGCTTAGTTCAGGCATCATGTGGTCCGTAAAAATCACGTCGTATCGATTTTCCTTTACCAGTTCAATAGCAAGCTTGCCGCTAAGAGCCGTATCAATCTTCACCTGAGATTTTTTCAGCAGGCCCTCAACAACCTTCAAGTTCATCTTAACGTCATCTACCACAAGAATGCGGGCATCTGGAGCGGTAAAGGCTTCGGAGTCATCTTCCAGTTGAGAAATGTACTTTCGGTAATTCTTGTTAAAGTTGCCCATGGGGTTTGCGTTTTTCACAACCTGGGGAATCGTCACAGAGAACGTGGAGCCCTCGCCGTAAACACTATCCACATCAACAGTACCGTTCATCATGCTGACCAGGTTCTTCACCAGGTTCAACCCAAGGCCAGTGCCCTCGATCGTACGGAACTTCTTTTCATCAAAGCGCTGGAACATGGTAAAAAGCTTAGGCAGATCTTCTTTACGAATGCCCGCCCCGGTGTCCGCAACGGCAATCTTTAGCAATATGGAATCGTTGCCTGCGGATTCATACTTCACAGAAAGTTTCACCGATCCTTTTTCGGTATACTTCACGGCGTTTGTCAGCAGGTTGATTATAATCTGGCGGACGCGAATTTCATCACCGAAAAGTTTAACAGGCAAAGTCTCATCCACATCCAAAGTCAAGATCAAGTCCTTGGCCTCCGCCTTTGGATGAATCATGTTGTAGCAATCATTGAGCACAGAAAACATTTCATAGTCCACCGGTAAAATTTCCATCTTACCCGATTCAATTTTTGAAATGTCAAGCACATCGTTGATTAAGGACAACAGAGTCTGGCTGGCGCTCTGAATATTCAAGGCATATTCCCGCAAATTTTTGTCTTCACATTCCTTGAGCATCATGGTATTCATACCGATAATACCATTGATGGGAGTGCGGATTTCATGGCTCATATTAGCGAGGAATTCCGACTTGGCACGGCTAGCCACTTCCAGCTGTGCCGCAGTGAGTTCCAGGGTATGACTCTTTTCATCCAGCTCGTGATTCTTCTTTTCGTAAACACGGTTCTGGTACCTAAAGATAACCCCCACAACCACAGAAACCGCTCCCAGACTCGTAATCACGTCGGTCACATTATCGGGGAACGGTATGGCATTCACCATTTCCGGATGGAGTACAGTCCCGTAATAAATGGCGGCGCTCATCGCCCCATAGCCCAGCAGGAACGTTATGAAGCCAGGAATGCCCTTCACGGTAAGCCAGCTAAAGATCAATCCCAGGGTGAACCATATAATGACACCTGTACCGATTCCTCTATGAAAGAAGAGTATGGGGAATAGAATAATATCGCAAGTACCGGTTCCAATAAAGCCGGCAATCTGGTAATGCTTTTTCAAGGAAAAGATAAGAGCGATAGCAACAGCGATCAGCAACGGTACAATCACCAGACCATCATTGATACTGACCGTCGTAGACAGAACAATTGCAAAAATGCTGCCACCAACAAGTACCGCCCAAAGAATCAAGTTCAGCAGACGAACCTGAAGACCCAACTGCTCGTCAAAATACAGTCGCAGTAAAGTCCTAAAAAAATTACCCAAACGTTGCATCAATCTATTTCTCGCTTCTTATTGCAAAAATAATTTAGCAAAGCGAAATAAATCAAAGGAAAAAGCATTTTTTGTTTTAGGTTTTATCGCGCAGAACTTACACATTCGTGCACCAATCTTTTGTTATATTTTATTTCAACGGCCCCGTGACACAAAAGTGACATGAAAAAATTGTACTTTTGTGGGCGAAATTTTGATTTTACTGCAACAAAAGAGTTCTGATTATTATGGCAGCAAGCAATTATACAGACGACAGCATTAGAACACTGGAATGGAACGAACATATCCGCGAACGTCCGGGTATGTACATCGGTAAGCTTGGCGATGGCCAGAGCCCCGACGATGGTATTTACGTTCTCGTCAAGGAAATTATCGACAACTCCATCGACGAATTCGTCATGGGGGCCGGTAAGAAGGTAATTATCGATATTGAAGACCATTTTGCCCGCATCCGCGACTTTGGCCGCGGCATTCCTCTGGGCAAGGTCATCGACTGCGTCAGCAAGATCAACACCGGCGGTAAGTACGATTCCGAAGCTTTCCAGAAGTCTGTAGGTATGAACGGCGTGGGTACCAAGGCAGTGAACGCACTGTCCACCAAGTTCATTGTCAAGAGTTTCCGCGACGGTCGCTGTAAGGAAGCAGAATTCAGCAAGGGCGTGCTGGTTCGCGAAGAAAAGGAATGCGCTACCACCGAAAAGAACGGTACCGAAATCTACTTCGAGCCGGATGCAAACATTTTCAAGAACTTCAGGTTCCTTCCTGCCTATATGGAAGAAAAGGTATGGAACTACGCCTACCTGAACAACGGTCTTTCCCTCATCATGAACGGCAAGACCTATGTGAGCCCCAACGGCCTTCTGGATTTGCTCCAGAAGCATGTGGACGATTCCATCCGCTACCCGGTGGCTCACTTCAAGCAGAACGATATTGAAATCGCATTTACTCACGGAAACCAGTATGGCGAACACTACTACAGTTTCGTCAACGGTCAGTACACCACACAGGGTGGTACTCACCAGCAGGCTTTCCGCGAAGGTATCGTCAAGGGCGCCCGCGACTTCTTCAAGAAGGACCTGGACCCCTCCGACGTCCGTAACTGCATTATCGGCGCCGTTTCCGTCCGTATTCAGGAACCGGTGTTCGAATCTCAGACCAAGACTAAGCTAGGTAGCACCACCGTTGCTCCGGGCGGCGCCCAGCTCCGCACCTGGATCGTGGATTACGTTTCCCGCGAAATGGACAATTACCTCCATAAGAATCCGGAAACGGCAAAGGCCCTTCAGGATCGTATTACCCAGAATGAACGTGAACGCAAGGAAATTGCGGGCATCAAGAAACTGGCTAACGAACGCGCCAAGAAGGCAAACCTCCACAACCGCAAACTTCGTGACTGCAAGATCCATCTCACCGACGTGAAGAATGCCCTGAACAAGGAATCCATGATCTTCATTACGGAAGGAGACTCTGCATCCGGTTCCATCACCAAGGCTCGTAACGTTCAGACCCAGGCTGTGTTCAGCCTTCGCGGTAAGCCGTTGAACAGTTTCGGTCTCACCAAGAAGGTTGTTTACGAAAACGAAGAATTCAACCTGCTGCAGAGCGCTCTGGACATCGAAAACGGTCTGGAAGACCTGCGCTACGACAAGGTGATTATCGCAACCGATGCTGATGTGGACGGCATGCATATCCGTCTCCTGCTCATGACCTTCTTCCTGCAGTTCTTCCCGGAACTGGTGGAACAGAAGCACCTGTTCATCCTGCAGACTCCGCTGTTCCGCGTCCGCAACAAGCAGGTCACCAAGTACTGCTACGACGAAGCTGAACGTGATAAGGCAGCCAAGGAAATCGGCAAGACCGGTCTGGAAATCACCCGATTCAAAGGTCTTGGCGAAATCAGCCCGGAAGAATTCGGACAGTTCATTGGCGAAGACATGCGCCTGGAAACCGTCATTCTCCCGCCGGATGCAAACTTCGGCAAGATGCTGGCTTACTACATGGGAGCCAACACCCCCCAGCGTCAGGACCACATCGTGGCAAACCTCCGCGCCGAAGCCGTAGAAGAGCTGTAATTCCACATAGTCATGCCGACTTAGGTCGGCATCCGCCATGGCAACCGGCAATTTTATATATTCCCTTAAGAACAAATTCTTAAGGGATTTTTTATGACCTTTGAAAAGATCAAGCAATACCCAGCACAGATTTCCTCTGCCTTTAAGAGATTTCCCGTAACCATCGGGTTCTTGACGTTTATAACGCTTCTGACCATTGGAACTGTTCAAATGGCAGAGCATCATCCCGATTTCATGGATGAATACTACCGCGTGATCTTCTGGATGTTCACTTTTTTAGGATTGGCCACCAGCATAAGCGTCATGCTGGAATTTGCCCAGGAACGCTACAAGCGAATCCATCCCCTATTTCAGCTTGCGATCTACGGGGGCCTGGCCCTCATTGCCTACCTGTCCATCTACGTCTTTATCGACGGTCCACTGTACCTTTCCGCAATAGGCCCCGCCTGCGTTCTATCCATTCTGCTAGTTCCTTCCCTGAAGGAAAAGAACGACATCTTCCTCTGGAATTTTTTAGGCAGAACCATCAAGGCCCTCTTTACCGCCATTATCATTGCAGGACTATTCCTTGGCGGGCTCGCTCTACTGATTGTTAGCTGCGAAGCCCTTTTCAACCTGGATTTGGAAAGGATCCTCTACCAGTACGTGATGCAAATCTGCTGGGGCTTTGTGGCTCCTATCATTGCCCTGGCAGGCATGCCCAACTTGAAGGAATTGGAAGAGGAGAAGCCCCTAAATAAGTTCATCTCCGGCGCCATCCATTTTCTTTTCATTCCAGTACTGACCATCTTCCTGATTATCCTGTACATCTTTGGTTGCAAGACCTTGATGCAGCAATACACACCCCACTATATGGTAACCCTCTTTGTTTCCATTGCTGCGGGAGTATCCATTATCATAAGCCTGTTACTCTACCCCGCTGGTCAAAAAAGCGAGAAATCCTTTGACAAGTATTTTCTGAAGGTCCTACCCGTCGCAGTGACGCCCCTACTGTTCCTCATGGTGGCCGATGTTCTCAGCATTATCGATTCCACCCATTTAGATGGGATCGACATTTACTTACTGATATTGAACCTATGGTTCTTCGGTGAAATGGCCATCCTTTTCATCCCCAAAATCAAGAAGAAAGTATGGTGGACATTAGCAAGCCTTTGCCTCACCTACCTAGTGACCACCTGCAGTCCTTATAACGTGAAATGGCTTACCTATCATTTAAAAGCATCAACCATCCTTGCAGAAAAAGCGTTGGAAGAAGCCCAAACCGAAGCCGAAGGGAATTGCGACTCCTGTCAAGAATGTACACCCACCCACAAAAGTTATTCCTACTACAGCAATAAGGACAACTGGGTCTCGCTCCCTGAGAATCGTTCCCGAATGCTGCGTTTGGGTTATCACAATGTTGACGACTCCCTGATGACCGTCAGCAATGACACCCTAGCATTTACCCTATCCGTAAATGACAGCCTGAAGGAAAACTTCTCCATCGCTCTGTCCCAAATAAGCGTCCCCGACAGCGTCGACTCCGACACACTCCCCCCGCTAGAACTGAACAATCAAAACGCCACCCTGCTGTTAAACCAGATGCGTGTCGCCATCTACCCCGACACCACCGGCGAAAACAACCTAAACTTCTCCGGCTATATCTTCTTGAAATAGCAGCAAGACAACGTGTAAAAAAGAAAACCACCCTACGGATTAGCGCAAGGTGGTGTACAGGCAACGACTGAGTCCGGCGAAGCCGGGTGACTGAGCGAAGCGAAGGAGCGGAGGGAGAGACCAATGTCCAGCCCGGAGCCGACTCCTGCGATAGACGTACTTATTTACACGACCTTGAAGGCCTGTGTGCGGGGAGCGCCCTTAGGCTTTGCCTTGCCCGGCTGAATCATCAGAACCTTTTCCATACGGGTTCCGTCCATCTTGAGGACTCTAAAGGTATACCCCTTGATGGTGACTTCAGCACCCGGTGACGGAATAATTCCCAAGGTAGCCTGAATCAAGCCGGAGAGGGTTTCCACATGGGAATTTTCCGGAGCTTCCAGTTCCACACCCAGTTCGTATTCCAAGTCCGACAGAGTCATCAGCGGATCCAGAATGTAGCGGCCATCCTTCAGCTTCTGGACATCTTCGTCTTCATCCACGTCGTCTTCGTCGCGAATTTCACCAACGATTTCTTCCAGAATATCTTCCAGAGTCACAAGACCTGCGGTTCCACCATATTCGTCCACCACGATTGCCAACTGATTGCCCGTCTTGCGGAGTTCCGTCAGCATATCATCAATCTTCTTGTGGTACGGCACAAATACTGGCGGCATGACCAGCTTCATAATATCAAAGGCTTCATTTTCATGACGCTCGGTATACCACTGGAGGAAATCACGGTTCGAAAGAATACCCACAATGTTATCCACCGTTTCCTTATAGACCGGCAAACGGGAATGACGTTCACTGTTCAGCACCTTCACCAGGTCATCCAGGGGAGTTTCCACGTCAATGGCACACATGTCCACGCGGGGAGTCATGATTTCACGAACAGGCGTTTCCACAAAGTCGAAGATGTTCAGAATCATCTGACGTTCTTCTTTTTCCAGACCTTCGCCATCTTCGCCGTTATCGTCAGACAGGTCCGCCTGCACGGCGTCGCGACGTTCTTCCGGAAGGAAACTCAGCTTGGAATCGTAACCCATGCCCTTCAGGGATTTCACAAACAGGGCGTGGCAAATCTTTGCGGGAATAATAAAGGGCAGGCGGATATAGCGATACAGCGGAATCAGGACCACCGCCAAGGTATCCGGCTTCAGGTTGCCCAGCAGGTTTGCAAAGAACACGGTGAACGTGTAGATAATCATGCAAGCCACAATGATATAGGCAACAAAAGCCAGGATCCAGTATTGCTGAACCCAGTCCCAGGGAATCATTTCAAACAGGTAGAAACCAAGAACGCCGCTACCCACATTGCAGAAGATGCGACCAATGGAAATGGTTTCATTAAAGCCACCCAATTCTACCAGGGCAGCCACTTTTTCTTCACGACCTTCACGGTCCTTGGCGTCACGCTTTGCATAAATAGCGCTGAAGGAAGCCTTCACCAGGGAGAAGGAGAAAGAAACAATTAAAAAGAGTGCGAGAAAAGCTATCGCCCAACTATCAGCGTTTTCCATTAGTCTTTCTCCTTATAGGGATCGAGACCCAGGAATTCGCATTCGCGGGCGCGCATGACCTTGCGGTCTGCAGCCTTAATATGGTCGTAGCCAGACAGATGGAGCAGGCCATGAACAATGACGCGCTTCATTTCGGCATAGAACGTATTGCCGTATTCGGGAGCCTGGCGCTTCACCTGTTCCTTGGCGATGTAGATTTCGCCCAGCATTTCAGGTTCACCGGGGAACTCGGCATGCCATTCAAAGGAAAGCACGTCGGTCACCTTGTCCAGACCGCGGTAGTTCTTGTTCATTTCACGAACAAATTCATCAGAGCAGAGAACGATGTTCACGTCCTTCTCCTTGCCTTCTTCGGCAAGGAGCTTGCGAGCCATGGTTTCGAACTTGTCCTTGTACGGAAAAACATCGATATCCCCCTCCAGGAGGAAATCGATATTATATTCGGGGGCCGCCTTCTTGACAGCCTTCTTTACTGGCTTTGCAGCCTTCTGAGTCTTAGTTGTCTTTTTACTAGCAGGGTCCATTAGATGTTGTACCACTTCTTGAGAACTTCGATGATTGCTTCGGCCTGAGCCTTTCCAGTAATCTTGAACTTGCCCTGAGCCTTGAAGTTGCCATTCATCTTGCGGTAACGGCGGAGGGAAACCTTCGGTTCACCGAAATCACCGGTCTTGGGATCCTTCTCCTGGTAATGGAACATGACGGTGGGCCATGCACCCTTGGAAAGGATTTCCTTACCCAGTTCCTTGATGACTTCTTCGCCGGAGTCTTCGTCGCTAAAGGCAACGGTCAATTCTTCAACTTCCATATTTATCCTTTGGGTTATAAAACGAACTTCTTTCAATTTGCTTTGAAAAAAGTAGCGTTTTTCTTACCTTCCGAGATTATACATACCTCGGACTTGTAAAGAAAAATACATATATTTGACCCAGTTTGCATTCATCTCGTGAGGCAATATGACGTTTTCGAAGTATTTTAAGGCCGTAACACTGCTTACAGCGGTCCTAGTATGCTTTTCTTCTGCCGCCAAGTCTGGTTCCGGCAAGATTACCTTTACCCTGGGCGACCCCCAGATCATGAAAGCCGGCAAGAGTGACTGGAAGTCTATCCGCCAGTCCGGTAAAAAAGTTAACCAGAACGACAAAATCCGCACGATTCTGGAAGAACAGGTCATCATAGCCCTTCCCGACGGAAGTTCCGTAACCATCGATGAAAATTCCATGGTGGAAATCCCCGAACTACTCTCGGAGGACGGCGTCAACAAGTTCGCTGCCGAAATCAAGAAAGGCCGCATGAAATTCAGCGTCCAGAAACAGGCAAATGCAAAAAGTTCCATCAAGTTCACGACCGGTACCGCCACAGCAGCAATCCGCGGTACCCAGGGTGTGTTCGGCACATTGCCCAATGGCATGGCCTACGCCTCCCTTCTCGAAGGTGCGCTTGACCTGATTTTCGGCAATCAGAGCTATTCCATTACAGGTGGACAGACCCTCCTGCCTGATGCTGACGGAATCTACCAGGTGATCAACTTGGCCGCTTCCGGTGAAATGGAATTCCTGAAAGAAGTCGAAAAGCTCTTCGAGGACTCCACCGTAGTCCTGGACTCCATTATCCAGAAGGCAAAGCAGATGGACAGCCAGTACGTGGAACTGCTGAACAGCCTCAAGGATTCCCTCCAGTGCAATACCAGCAACCTCCCCGACACCATTACCACTACCACAGTCACCTTGAAGGCCATTTGTAAGCAGGGCTTAAATGTGACTATAGCAGGCCAGACCATTGCATCTACCGGCGATGAAATTTCCGTAACTACCGGTTGGGCATCCGACTCCGAAGGGGACAAGAAATTCCCCATCACTTGTTCCCTGGGCAAGATAAGCACCGATTGCGGCCTCATCAAGACCTTCTACAAGAGCCCCGCAGCAGACACCGTCAAGCAGGACACCACTCCCGTCCACGTCCCGCTGGCACTGACCTCCCCCGCCGTCATTGACGTTTGCGATAGGGGTACCGCTACCGTGGAAGGCGTTTTCGACCCCAGCGATCCTTCTGCATCTCTCCGCGTGAAAATCGGAAACAAATATGTTTCTGACAATCTGCTTCTGCTGTTCCCCAATGGCAAGTTCAGCTATTCTACCCCCGTAAGTGACGTGGCAGGTAATTGGAACGAGAGTCAGATTAAGGTGGAATACGAATCCAACTCCTTAGGCAAGGAAGTCGCAACAGCCGAACTTAGCGTGAACAAGAGCTGCCCCGACGTAAACCTTACAGCCCCCACTGTTACTTTCTTGAGTTCAGACTCTGTTAAGTGCCAGGTAGAACTATATATCAGCGGGACTAAGGGCGATATCGTGCTGCTTACCCCCAGCCAGGAAGGTTCTCCCCTGATGGACGTTTCCTTCCAGAACGATGGCCAGACATCCATGGATCTTTCCAGCGGACTGTACGATTACTCCTTCCTGGTCCAGGACCTGGCAGGACGTAAGAACAGCATTTCCCGCAAGTTGGGCTGCTATCCCAAGAAGGACAAGTTCAGCATCCAGTTCCAGGGATCCAACTACGAAAAGCATCGTGTGCCGCCTCCGCCCAAGGGAGCTAGCAAGTTGCTTTACAGAACCATGCATTTCACCATTAACGGCATGACCCAGAACAATCCTGTATACATCAAGGAAATTTCCATTTCCCAGAAGGACAAGAAGACAGAAATCATCAAAGGTTCTAGCCTTCAGTCCCACAGCGTTGATTACCAGGTAGAATTACCCTGGGGATCCGTCACAACGATTAACGTCGAAGTCAAGATGAAGAATGGCGCCATTATCAAGGCAACCAAGACGTATGACCTTAGCACCAATTCCAAGTCTAGCGAGGTAAAGTAATGAAGATACCTTTCGTGATGACCGCAGTTGCCGTGACCACCGCCATGGCATTGGCACAGGATACTACCAAGGTTGCTGAGCCTGCCGAAGCACCTGCTCCCGTTGCAGAAGCTCCGGCCGTTGATACAACAAAAGTTGCTGTGCCCGCACCTGTTGCAAACCCGGCACCAGTCGCAGAACCAGCCGCTCCGGTAGCAGAACCGGCACCTGTTGCAGAACCTGCAGCACCCGCAGCGGAACCCGCCCCTATCGTTCAAAACAATCCTAGCGTATTTATTCCAGACGAAGAAGTTCCCGTGATTTTGCAGAAGGGAACCAAGATCGGCGGTAAGCTCCACGGTTTCTTAAAGGCGGATAAATCCCCCTACCTGGTACAGGAAAACCTTTTCGTGGAACCTCATGCAGTCTTGGTGATTGAACCCGGCGTTGTCCTGCAGTTCGCCCCCAATACCGCTATTGATGTTCAGGGCCAGCTCATTGTAGCAGGCAATCGCAACCAGAATGTGATCTTCAAGTCTGCCGCTTCCGTCCCGAAAAATGGAGACTGGAAGGGAATCTACCTGTCCGGCGACATGAAGTCCGAAATTCACTTCGCCACCATCTCTGGCGCAGAAAACGGCATCATTCTTGAAAACAGCCGACTGACCATACAGTCTTCCACCATCGAGAAGACCACAAGCCGCGGCCTTTTCGCAAGAAACTCCAAGCTAGACCTAAGCGACAGCTACTTCTTCGATAACGAAGGCGCAGCCCTCCATCTGGCAAACCACTCCATTTCCAGCGTTCAGCGAACCAAGTTCATCAACAACAAGGTGGCATTGCTGAATTCCGAATTGGCACAGACCGACGTCGTTACCGTCACCATGGAAGAAAACCAGGTAGGCGTGGTGGACAAGGGCAACACCTACCTGACCTTCACCAACACGACCGTAACCAAGAACAAGCTCGGTTCTGCATCCAGGGAAGTTCTCGAAAAGTCCGTTCTGGCAAGTATTTCCGGAAACGTCAAGGACTTTGACCCCAACGTAGATGCTGTGATTTCCATGCTTCCTCCGGATCCGGAAATCCCCGGCGTTCAAAGCCGAAAGGCAATGGGCAAAGAGGAAATCAAGGATTTGGTAGCCGCTAAGGAAAAAGCCGAAAATGTTGCCGACACCACCTCTAAGGAATGGTCTATCATCGGTAATGTAATGCTTGGTGGAAACTACCACTACGTACAGACTCGCAAGAACCACAAAGAGACTCCGGACGTGGTGGGCGAAGACACCATCTTCTACAAGAAGCATTATAAGAACACCTTCCAGGTTCCAGGCTTTGGCGGTGAGGCAAGCGTCTATATGCTCATGACCTCGCCCGAAGGCAAGACCATCGAATTCAACACCGACATGACGGCGGATTCCTGGAATCACTTTTCCCCCAACCCTGTAACCTTGAGCTATAAGGACGACAAGAACCAGGTCATTGTGGGCGACCATCAAAAAACTGGTGGAGACATCTATATGTCCTCCATGCCGTTGTTTGGCGTAGACTACACCTTGTCTCTTTCCAAGAACAATGCGGAACAGCCTCTGTTGCAGTTTAATGCATTCGGTGGCGAAAACCGCAAGCCGTATCTGGTGGGAGATCGTCATCCGTACTTGTACAACGATTACATTGACGATGGCGAAGCTCAGGCCCAGCGCATGGTCTATGGCGGCCAGATTAAGTGGGCTCCCCTCCGCAGATTTGACGCCACCCTCGGCATGCTCTATGCCAATGACGAAATTGCGGACCCCGTCTTTCGCAGCGGAAACAACCACAGTGACTTGACCAGCGAGCCGATGCAGAAGTCCCTTACCGCCTTTGCCGACGGTAACTGGCTTTTCTATCCGGGCGATATCGAACTGAAAGGCATGATTGCTGTTGGTCGTGCAGACACCGCCCAAGTCCAGGCAGAACGAGCCATCAACAAGGTTTTTTCCGAAGAAGGAATCAGCGTCAGCAACTACACCAAGTTACGTCAGCTGATGCAGCATCCTAACAGAATCTCAAGCTTGTCCATTGCAGAACTGCAGGAAATCTTTGGAGAAAATTCCTCCCTCAATCCCTCTGAAATGCGCACCCTTCTGGAAGACTTGATTAACAAGGCCAAGAAGGCTCAAGCCGCTAAGGAAGATGACGTTGATGACAGTCGCGTGGCAGGTCTCAACTGGGGAAGTCAGAATTTCGCCATCGGTGCAACCCTCTACTGGAAGATTTACAAGACCCAGATTTCCGGCCACATCAAGTATGTGGGCGAAGACTTCTACAGCGTAGGCTCTCCGGACCAGCTGTCCGACACTCGTGAATTCGGCGGCGAATTGGAACAGATCATTACCAATTTCTGGACCTTGAATTTCAGCTATGACTTGAATGTGGAAAACGCCGGTAACGGAAGCAAGACCAACCTGTTTGGCCTTGGTGAAGGTACCCGCTGGGGCTTCTTCCAGGACGCATCCGACGAATGGCTGGACGAACACGAACTGGATAATGACCGTACCAAGTACATCCAGAAATTCAACTTGGAAAACTCCTTCAAGATTGCCCAGCTGGTGGACCTGAAGGTGGGCTATAACCTGGAATACAGAAGCCAGAATCGACCCACCCAGCTTCACGGCAGCTACATCCTGGAAGACGGCATCTATAAGGACAAGTGGTTCAAGCCCCGCAAGAACAAGGAAACCACCACCATCGATGATGACGGCGAAGAATATGAAGTGGACGCAGAACGCTGGGCCCAATACACTTCCACCTTCTCTGAGGAATATCTTGCATCCGGCTTGGTGGAAAAATCCCTCAAGCATGTCTTTAGCCTGAACGCATCCATGAACGCCTACAAGTCCGTATTCAAGGCAGGCGGCCGCTGGACAGTGCGTTCCGATATTTCAGAATTCGAGAAGGATAGTCTTGCAAGTAAGTTCAACTTTGCCAATACTACCTGGGAAAAGCTGGGTTACTATTATGGCGGCGCAGACTACTTCGACCAGGCATACCCCATCTCTGTGACCACCACACTGAGCATGCTCCAGAATCGTTTTGCAGTGACCCCCCGATTCAAGAGCTACACCCGCGACAACATGAGCGAAGCAGAAGTCGTCATCGAAGACGAATTCGAGATGCCGTTCCTGAGTCGATTCCTGGTTCTCAGCGCAGACGCCCAGTTCCGTTACTTGACCACCAGCTGGGATGACCAAGACGACGAAGTGGAAGAAACAGAAATGGACGTTGTAGGCAACTTAAGCCTCCGCGTCAACCACACCAAATCCTTCTATTCCGAATGGTATACCGGCGCAGGCCTGTATTATCGTCCCGACAATCGTAGCGACGAATACAAGGACATCTTTGGCGGCGTAAGACTGAATTACGTATTCTAATAAAACCCCGCAGGATTTAAAAAGGTGAGGCCACAAGCCTCACCTTTTTTGTAACTCTAGCGTTTTTATTGTACGGAATATGAAAAGGATTCAAAATATGGGATTCATACTTTTTTAGTACGTGCATTTTTACCCTTTGGGAATGTATCAAAAATTTTTATCATTGGCGCCGAAAAATACGAAAGCCAATTAAGAAGGAAAAAGAGGCGAAATATGTTCACCCACAAGACAAAAATTGTATGCTCCATGGGCCCCACCACTAAGGACGACGACGTAGTCTCCCGCCTGATTATCGCAGGCATGAACGTGGCCCGTTTCAATTTTTCTCATGGCTCCCACGAATCCCACAAGGAAGCCATGGACAGGGTGAAGCGCGTTTCCGCAAGCCTCAAGCGCCCCATCGCATTGATGCTGGACACCAAGGGTCCCGAAATCCGTACCGGCAATACCGAGGGCGATGCAGTCATTCAGTTCAACAAGGGCGACAAGGTCTGGGTTACCGTTGACGATACGTTGACTCGCGGCGCTGCAGGTTCGGAACCGGCAAAGTTGAGCCTGTCCTGGAAGGAATTGCCCCAGAAGGTTCAGCCCGGCCACCGCATTTTGATTGCCGACGGCCTCCTGGAACTGGACGTAGAAGAAACTGATGGTTTTACCGTCAAGTGTGTGGCCAAGAACTCCGCCGCCATCGGAAGCAAGAAGAACGTGAACCTCATCGGTTTGCACGCCGGCCTTCCCATCATGAGCGAACAGGACAAGAACGACATTAAGTTCGGCGCCGAACAGGACGTAGACTTTGTGGCAGCCTCCTTCGTAAGCTACGCCAGCGAAGTGCAGGAAATCCGCCGCTACCTGGAAAGTCTCAATTCCAAGGCAAAGATTATTGCCAAGATCGAAAACGAAGAAGGTCTGAACAACATCCGCGAAATTGCAAGCACTGCAGACGGCATCATGATTGCCCGCGGTGACCTTGGCGTTCAGCTGCCCACCGAAAAGATTCCTCTGGCACAGAAGCACATTATCCGCGTTTGCCGCCAATTGGGCAAGCCGGTGATTACCGCCACCCAGATGTTGGATTCCATGATCCAGCATCCCCGCCCCACTCGTGCGGAACTGACCGACGTAGCAAACGCTATTTTTGACGGTACCGACGCCGTGATGCTCTCTGGCGAAACCGCCAACGGACTCTATCCCATCGAAGCGGTGGAAACTCTGGTCCGCGTGGCTGTTACCGTTGAATACTCCCCGGAATACTACAAGAAGATGCGCGAATCCTTCGAGATGGATCTGCAGGGCGACATGAGCCGCATCGTGTCCCAGAATGCCTACCAGACCGCTCGCGAAGTGAAGGCAGCCGCATTGATTACCCCCACCCTGACGGGAAACACCGCCCGCATGATCAGCATGTTCCGTCCCAGCCAGCCCATTTTGGCTGTGACCCCCTACGCTCAGGTCAAGCGCCAGCTGCTTTTGAACTGGGGCGTATTCCCCCTGTATGCTGACCAGGTGAACGATTCCGATTCCATGGTGCAGAACGCCATCAAGAGTGCCCACGATGCCGGCGCCGTCCACATTTCCGACCTGATTGTCATGGCTTCTGGCTATCCCATTTCTGCCCAGATCGTGAACACCATCCGCGTGCTTCACGTAGGTAACGAACTGGTGAAGGGCGAACAGGGCGGCTGCGCCTCTGCCGATGTGGAACGCGCCAACGGCCGTATCCTTCGCGCAAAGACACCCACCGAAGCCTACATGCTTCTCCGTCGCGACAGCAACGAAATTCTGCTGTGCAATACCCTCACTGAAGAATACATCCCCGTGCTCCGTGACGTTCGCGGCGTAATCGTGGAAGGCGAAAGCAGAATCCCTGCAGAAACCCTGCCCCTGATTAACCCCCGCCTGGTATGGCTCACCAACGCCAAGAACGCCTTCAACGCCCTGGAAAGCGGCATGGCCGTAACCATCGACGGAAAGAGATTGGTAGTGTACGAAGGAACGCTGTAAAAGGAATCCCTATTTGCTTCCTATCATAGCAAGTAGTTGTTCCTTTGTCAGCAATTCCAAAATAGAAAACGCTGTCAGTTCCTTGCCAAGATCCTTGATGGAAGCGCCAAGGTGATAAACCGTTTCGTCCACGATTATAAAACGGTCGTGGACGTTCTGCATTCCAACAAGTTTCACCGACGGCATCTGGCGATTGAGCAAGTCCACCTCTTCTTGCAAAGTGCGGTTCTTCCGCGTTGCATATACAAGCGCACTTACGCCCGGATTCCGCTTAGCAAGAAGCCGTACTACAACTTCATTAGCATAAGGATCGATAACCACAACCTCCTTTTGCGCGGACTGAATCAGTTGAACAGCAAAATCGTAGCCGCTCCACCAGGATTTCGCAGGGATTGTGCCTTCCGCAGGAGGTATGTTGGCTTTCACGAAAAATTCAACCTGTTTTTCTAAAGACGAAAGTCGAGATTCTGTTTCGGCATGCAGTTGGTCAATGCGCGCCTCCGTCAACATCAATCGCTGATTGATGCTGTATCCTTTGAGCAAGTGATCCTTAAGCACTTGATTAGCCCAGCGACGGAACTTTACGCCATTTGATGACTTTACACGATAGCCTACGGAAAGAATAACGTCAAGATTATAGTGCTCAATATTTCTGGACACAATTCTTTCACCTTCGCGTTGAACTGTCGCAAAATTTGCGACAGTTGGCATATCCCGCAACTCCTCTTGCAATGCGTTATTGATATGTTTGCCAATAGTTTTGACATCCCTACCAAATAGCAACGAGATTTGTTGCCTATTCAACCACACCGAATCGTCTACAACCCTTACATCTAAGTGTATGGATCCTTCAGGGTGATATGCAATGATTTCTCCTACTTGTGATTTTTCAAGCGTATTTTCTTGGTTTATCTTATCCATGGAATTCCTTTTTTAGGGTTTATTCCTTAACACGCTTTTTTCACCCCGTTTGATGCAATTTTCAGGGATTATTTACATAAGGGCGTAAAAGTTTACATTGGAGCAGCTGAATTCAAGGAAAATATCTCATGTGCAAAATTTGTACATAGGGATAAAAAACTTACACCCTTTACTCAATTGCGAATACAGCATATTCGCAATTATGAACGCAGTGCGTTCACAATTAAACAGATTCCTCTCGTATTAAATCCAAGTGGTTGTCGCAAAATTTGCGACAGCCTTTCTTTTTTGATTTTCTATCTTTGCGGCCAATGTTTACTTACCGCTACAGAGAGCTTTCCGTTGCCCTTGCTAAAAAGGGTGAGTACCGTGCCGCATTGGCTCGGGAATTGCGTGTGCATCCCGAGGAGATTTTCAATCTCCAGGTGGAACGTTTTTCTCTGGATAGTCGCCGTAAGGGAGACCCCAAGTGGTCTTACAATGTGATTTTTGATGTGAAGCGCCAGCTGCGAGCCACAGGTAATCATGCCAAGGGCTTGGTAGAGGCCTCCCGCGAAACGGAATCTCTGGAAAATGACCCGCAGCGCAACACCGTTCCCATGGCAGGCCATGTGGATGTGATTGGCGCAGGCCCCAGCGGTTTGTGGGCCGCCCTCCATTTGCTCCGTAAAGGATTCCAGGTGGATCTTTACGAACAGGGCAAGCTGGTGGAAGAACGATTCCGCGACATTCGCCGCTTTTTCGTAAATCGCGAATTTAACGCCTACAGCAATGTACTTTATGGCGAAGGTGGCGCAGGCGCTTTCAGTGACGGAAAGCTGAACACCCGCAGTCGCAACCTGTTCTCTGAAGCGGTGCTGAAGGACATGGTTTCCTTCGGTGTGGACGAATCTGTGGTCACTTTCGCGAAGCCCCACATCGGCACCGACAAGCTGGTTCTGATGTTGCGCCAGATTCGTGCAGAGATCGCACGACGGGGCGGCAAGATTCACTACAGCACCACACTCGAAGATATTGAAATTAAGGACGGGCGTATTTGCGGGGTGAAGTTCCGCGACGTTTCCTCCCCCAATACCCAGGGGCATTGGCAGCCCTGCGAGGCATTGGTTTTGGCTGTAGGCCATTCGGCTCGCTCTATTTACGAGATGCTTCACGCCCGAGGCGTCACCCTGGAAAGCAAGGCTTTTGCCATGGGCGTCCGTGTGGAACATCCTCAGATGCTTATTAACATGCGCCAGCTGGGTCGCGACATCGACACCAAGCTGACTGGTGCCGCAGAATATTTCTTGGCAACGCCTACGCTGAACAAGACTTCCAGCGCCTACAGTTTCTGTATGTGCCCCGGCGGTGTTCTAGTGCCTTGCGCCTCGGAGCCCAGCACCCTCGCCACCAACGGCATGAGCTACAGCAGCCGTAACGGCGCTACCGCCAACGGCGCCATCGCAGTTCCCATCACGCCCGGTGCAGTGGGTTTTGACATCAAGACCGCAGGCACATTGTTCGGCGGCCTGGACCTGCAGCGAAAAATTGAAGCAGACGCCTACGCTGTAGGTGGCAAGAACTACGCCGCCCCCGCCCAGACCATCAAGAACTTTTTGGCCAAGCGCGAGGACCGCGCCGGCAGCCTCCCGAAAACAACATACCCTTGTGGCCTTGTAAACTGCAACATGTGGGATTGGATGGACAAGACCATCTGCGCCTCCTTGGCAGAAGGCTTCCAGAATTTCGACAAGAAGATTCCTGGCTTTATTGAAGAGGGTTTGATTGTGGCTCCGGAAACTCGAACCAGTTCGCCGCTCCGCATCACCCGCAACAACGACACGTTGGAAAGCGTCAACACCCAGGGTCTTTACGTCCTCGGTGAAGGCGCAGGTTACTCCGGCGGAATTGTCACCAGCGCCGCCGACGGCATCCGCCTCGCTCACTTCGCAAAGAGGAGCAAATAATTATGATTACTCGCCAGATTGACCGCAACTTCGCAAATATGCGTCTCGACCGATTCCTCCGCAAGGCTTTCCCCGAGGAATCCCTCTCCGTATTCTTCTCCATCATCCGTAAGAAGAAAGTCCGCGTCAACGGCGTGGTGGCCAAGGCCAACCTGATGCTCCAGGAAGGCGATCTGGTAAACATCTACGAAAACTTCAAGTCTGTTTCCGACGATGAAAAAGACATGAGCCGCGCCCAGTCCGCACAGATCAAGGCTGACGTTGACGCAGCCCGAGAAGCAGCCCGAGAAGCAGCCCTTGAATCCGGCGAAGAAACCAACATCATCGCCTTCCCCGGCACCGCAGCCGCCCGCGATAAATCCGCAGTCACCGGCTTCGCCAAGAAGAAGTCTACCTGGGGAAAGACCATGTCCGGCGCCGAAAAGCAGTCTAACTGGGGCGCACAGGAACTGGATATCGTGATCCAGACGGAAGACTATCTGGTGGTGAACAAACCCTCCGGATTGGCAAGCCAGCCCGGTTCCGGCACCAAGCCCGGCGAAAGCCTAGTGGAATATCTTTGGGAATGGGGCCGCAAGGAACAGCTGGATTTTCGCCCCACAATTGCGCACCGCCTAGACCAGGAAACTTCCGGTATGTTGCTGGTAGCTCTCCATGGCGACACTCTCCGCGAATTGACCCGCATGATCCGCGAACATGAAGTGGACAAGTATTACTTCGCATTGGTCAAGGGCAACCTCTCCAAGGAACGTGGCACCATCAGCGAAAAGCTAACCCGCACCGACGCAGCCAAGGGCAGCAAGATGAAGGTGGGCCAGGATGATAAGGACGCCAAGGAAGCCGTCACTCACTACCGCGTGAAGCAGCACTACATCGGTTACGATCTGGTGAAAATTCAGCTGGAAACCGGCCGTATGCACCAGATCCGCGCACACTTCGCAAGCATTGGCCATCCCCTGCTGGGCGACTCCCGTTATGGGGACTTCGCCCTCAATCATGAAGTAAAGAAGGAGCTGGGTCTCCACCGCCTTTTCCTGCATAGCTGCCGTCTGGAATTCACCTGGAACGGTGATAAGATTGTTCTGGATTGCCCGCTGCCTAAGGAACTGCAGGCAGTTATCGACCAGCTGAAGCGCAAGCCCTACGAACGCAAGGAAAACAACTTCCAGCGTAGCCGCCGCTAACCCGCGACACAAACCCGCGGAAACGAAACATGAAGCATCTAGAAGTTGTTGCCGGTATTATCCGCAAGTGTGCAAACAACGTAATGCATTACTACGCCACCCAGCGAGGTTATGGCGATCACAAAGGCCAGTGGGAATTTCCCGGCGGGAAAGTGGAACCCAGCGAAACCCACCAGCAGGCCTTAGCACGCGAACTCCGTGAAGAACTTGCCATACAAGTGGACGTGCAAGACTTTCTCTGTACGGTGGAGCAGGACTACCCCGAACGCCATGTGAGCTTGCACTGTTATTTCTGCGAAATCGTGGACGGCACCCCTACCCTG
This sequence comes from Fibrobacter sp. UWEL, assembly GCF_900142535.1. Taxonomy (NCBI): domain Bacteria; kingdom Pseudomonadati; phylum Fibrobacterota; class Fibrobacteria; order Fibrobacterales; family Fibrobacteraceae; genus Fibrobacter; species Fibrobacter sp. UWEL. Next base: position 169,197 of record NZ_FRBE01000003.1, on the reverse strand, counting down.
CTGGAGCACGAATCCGCCCAGTGGCTCACCCTGGAAAATCTACGAACAGTCCCGTGGCTCCCGGCGGACATTGCAGTCGTTGAAAAGATTGAAAAATTAGCGGATTAAATAAATACCAGCGGATCAATTCTGCTGGTTTTTGTAATTACGAATTTTTTCGCGACGCTCGCCTTACCCGAAATTTTCTATAATTTTCGCATAATGAAATTACCTATCGTATGTATTATTGGACGCCCTAACGTGGGCAAGTCCTCCTTGTTCAACCGCATTCTGGGCCGTCGTGCCGCAGTGGTGAGCGACCGTGATGGTGTCACCCGCGATCGTCATTACCAGACTGCTAGTTTCAAGGGTCATGAATTTACCGTAGTGGACACTGGCGGATTTTTGCCGGACGATTCCATCGACGTGTTGGCAGATAGCGTCCGCACCCAGATTTTCAACGCCGTGCAGGAATCCGACCTGGTGCTGTTCATGGTGGATGTCCGCGTGGGTATCACCAAGCTGGACCAGCAGTTTGCACGACTTGTCCGCAAGCTGGACAAGAAGGTGATTCTGGTTGCCAACAAGAGCGAGAATGGTGGCGATCGTCAGGAATCCTATGAATTTCTGAAGCTTGGTTTTGGCCAGCCCCGCACCATCAGCGCTCTCACGGGTTACGCATGCCTTTCCCTACTGGACGAAGTGGTGACCATTCTCCCCACTCCCGTTCGCGGCCAGCGTAAGGAAGAACGTCCCATCAAGTTCGCAATCTTGGGTCGTCCTAACGCCGGTAAGAGCACCTTGCTGAACCGCCTGCTGAACGAAGACCGCGCCGTGGTTTCCGACATTCCGGGTACGACCCGCGATTCCATCGACTGTGACTTTATCGTCGACGGCAAGAAGTTCGTGGTGACCGATACTGCAGGCCTCCGCAAGAAGGCCAAGGTGGATGATGAAGTTGAAATCTTCAGCAACATGCGCACCCTGGAAAGTATCCGTCGCTCCGACGTTTCCGTTCTGATGGTGGACTGCACCCGCGGTCTGGAAGTTCAGGACTTCCGCATCATTACCGACATTCGCAAGGCCGGCAAGGGCCTGGTGCTGGTGTTGAATAAGTGGGACATTCTCCCCAACAAGAACGACAAGTCTTTCGACCATATGGTGAAGGAAATGCTGGAACGTGAACCCATGCTGGAATACGTTCCTATCCTCTCCATCAGCGCCAAGGAAGGCCAGCGCGTGAACCGCGTAGTCCAGGCCATCCAGACCGTTTACGCCAACTGCCGCCGCGTCCTGGGACGTGACAATGTGGCACAGGCATTCGCTCGTTTCCTGGAAGAAAATCCGGTTCCCAGCCAGAACGCTCGCGTGGTTCAGTTGACCCGCGCCTGCCAGATCATGGTGGAACCTCCGGTCATCGCCATCGAAACCCGCACTCCGGAATTGGTAGCAGAATCTTACAAGCGCTACCTGATGAAGAAGTTCTACGAAGAGTTCCAGCTCCAAGGCGCTCCCCTCCGTTTGAACTTCGATATGAAATTAACCCTCAGAAAGGATGAAGAACTTGAACAGTTTACTGAGTCTTCCAATAGCGTACGTGTTGGGGGCGATCCCCAGCGCAATCTGGATCGCAAAACTCGCGAAAGGAAAAAACTTTGATATCCGTGACTACGGATCCAAGAACGCAGGTCTAACCAACACCTTCCGCGTCTTGGGCTGGAAGCCCGCTCTTCCCGTAGTCTTCATGGACTTGCTGAAGGGATTCTTTGGTCCCTTTATTGCCCTCAAGATGTGTGCAGCACAGGTGGCCGCAGGCGGTGCAGACTATACTGCTTGGCTCCCCGTGGTTGCTGGTCTTCTGGTGATTCTCGGTCACAGCTATACTTGCTTCGCAGGTTTCCGCGGTGGTAAGGGCGTTCTGGCAGCACTGGGCGTATTCCTCTGCCTGTGCCCGGTTACAGCACTCACCGCATTTGCAGTATGGCTCGTCCTGACCATCTCCACCAAGTACGTTTCCGTCGGTAGCATCGGCGCTTGCGTCATGCTGGTGGTTCTGTCCATCATGGGCTACTGCGGCGCACCGTATCCGGTGTACGACAACTTTACCCTTCCCCTTGCCATCGTGACATCCCTCATCGGCATCTTCATTATCGTGAAGCATCGCGGTAATATCAAGCGTTTGATGAATGGCACAGAAAATGGTTTTGGCAGCAAGAGAAAGACTCCAAAGGCTTAAATTTTTATAGTTTAAGTTTCACACGAGGTTTTTATTATGAAAGTTACAGTTTTAGGTACCGGTGGCTGGGGTCTTACCCTGGGCCAGGTGATTTACGAAAATAAGAATGATATCACTTTTTGGACAAACTCTCAGGCCGAAGTAGACCTGCTGTCCACGGAACATCAGTACAAGGATAAGCTCCCCGGCGTAATCTTCCCGTCTGATTTCAAGTACACTACCGACATGAACGCAGCTCTCGAAGGTGCGGAAATGGTCATGATCGTGGTGCCCTCCCAGTTCATGGGCGGCGTCGCTGAAAACCTGGGCAAGTGGACTCCGGAAAAGGGCAAGGAACCCGTCGTGGTTTGCGCTACCAAGGGTATTCTGGAAGGCACCAACCAGCTCATGAGCGAAGTCCTTCTGGAAAAGGTACCTTGGCTCACCGACGACAAAATGGTAGCCTTTAGCGGTCCGTCTCACGCAGAAGAAGTCAGCCGTCATGTGCTCACCGCCATCGTTGCAGCTTCTACCAACGAAGACTCCGCAAAGCTGGTTCAGAAGGCAATGAGCTGCTCCTACCTCCGCGTTTATACTTCCACCGACATCATCGGTGTGGAACTTTGCGGTTCCGTGAAGAACGTCATTGCAATTGCTTCTGGCGTGCTCTATGGCATTGGCGCTGGCGACAACACTCGCGCAGCCCTCCTTACCCGTGGTCAGGCTGAAATGTGCCGTCTGGGCAAGGCAATGGGCGCTCAGTCCGAAACTTTCGCAGGTCTTGCCGGTATGGGCGACTTGATCGTGACCTGTCTCTCCCAGCATAGCCGTAACCGTTATGTGGGCGAACACATCGGTAAGGGCGAAACCATCGATCAGGTTCTGGCTGGAATGAAGATGATTGCGGAAGGCGTTCCCACCTGCCGTAGCACCAAGGCTTTGGCAGACAAGCTTGGCGTGGATATGCCTATCGTCAATGCAGTGTACGCACTGCTTTACGGTGGCAAGACCGTTAAGGAAGTCTTCGCCGAAATCTGGGGTCGCGAACTCAAGGCCGAAAACTGGGCGTAATCAGTTGCAAAGGGCGGGCATTTCCCCGCCCTCTGGACTCCCACCCCTTCGTTCAAGAATAAAAGGTCTTGTTGCAAAGGGCGGACTCATCCCCGTCCCTTGAGCACCCCAAAAAAATAAACCTCTGGTTTTTGCCAGAGGTCTTTTTTCATTCAGAAGAGTTGGGTGCGCAGAGCACCTTGCATCACTTACGTCTGGGAAGTTCACCGGCGTGTTTTTCAAGCCACACGGCGTCTTCCAGGGCACGTTCTGCTTCAGTTGCCCAGTCAGAGTCGGGGAACTGCTGCACCACTTCGCGATAGCGGGTTACAGCGCTATGGAAGTCACGCATCTCGCGGTAGATATTGCCCATCTGCAGCAAGGTGAAATAACGTTCCTCTGGGTTCTGTTGGGTTTCCAGCAGGGACTTGTAGGACTGGAGCGCTTCTTCCAGATTTCCAGCGCGGAACTTAGCCACAGCACCAGCAATAGAAAGGACATTACCATCAGCATCCATCACAGGGGCAGGTTCCTCAGCCTTTGCGGGTCTGTACACAGCAGGTACGTCAGCCTTAGCAGTCTTCACCTCGGCAGGCTCAGCGACCTTTGCTGCAGGTGCTTCGGCAGCCTCAGCCTTCGCAGCAAGTTCAGCATCCTTGGCGGCAGCGGCTTCAGCCTTTGCAGCTTCCATTTCAGCCAGACGGTTTTCTGCCTTGCGACGGAACTTAGCGTTGGGAGCGGCCTTCTTCAGATAATTATTCAGGAATCGCTTTTCCAGTTCAGTCTTATTAGACTTCTGGTAGACGCAAGCCAGATAGTAGTTAGCGTCGTTACCTTCTTCCTTATATTCCAGACCTTTCTTCAAGTTGAACTCGGCCTTGTCGTATTCACCCAGCTCAAAGCGGGTAAGCCCTGCATAGAAATAGGCGCCGGCATGACCAGGAGTCTTCTTCAATACTTCACGCCACATCGGAGCAGCTTCGTTATACTTACCCTGAGCAAAGAGAGCCTTACCCTTTTCGAAAGGATCTGTAGGCACCTCGGCAGGCTCGGCGGCCTTGGGTGCGGGCTTCACCTCGGCGGGCTCGGCGACCTTAGCAGCAGGCTTGGTCACTTCAGCAACCTTTTCCACCGGCTTGGCAGCTTCAACAGGCTTCGGTGCTTCGACAGGCTCAGCAACCTTAGGCGAGGTCTTCACCTCGGCGGGCTCGGCGACCTTGGGCGCGGGTTTCGGCGCTTCGACAGGCTCAGCAACCTTTGCGGGTGCTTCTGCAACCTCTTCCGCAGGCATATTCTTCGGATCCTTGGCTCGTTCCGCTTCGGCGCGCTTCTTGTCACCCAGCAATTCGTAGACCTTGGCGGCACCCTCGTAGGCAGCGCTCATCTTGGGATTAAACTTATAAGCCAAGCGATAGTTCGCAAGTGCACCGCTATAGTCCTTCATCTTCACGCGGACATTGGCTGCAGCAAGATAGGCTTCGGAATTCTTGGAATCCTCGGCCAGCATGGCACGATATTCACCCAAAGCCATTTCATAATTTCCCTGGGATTCAAAAACTCTACCCTGGGCAATACGAGGATCTTCTGCCATTGCCTGGGAAGCGGCAAACAGACATGCAATTGCAAAAAGAGAAAACTTCTTATTCATACCCATAAATTTAACATATTTTAAAACACGCAACTCATTGACAGTCAATAAGTTACGCCAAATCGCGTCCTTTTTCAGGTTTCTAGGATTTTACCACTTTAGCGCTACCAAAACACAGGCTTTTTTTTATCTTATGGCCTATGACAAGACTACTTCTCTATATCCTCCCCGGATTCCTCCTGGACGTTCTGCTCCTTCTCGCCCATATGTTTCTGGTATCCGAAGCAGTTCAGGCAGCCGGCTGGTATAACGTACTCCTCCCCCTGATCCAGATTTTGGCCATCGTCATCCCCTGCGTCATCTACTACATCAAGATGCCCCCCGGACAGGACACTCGTCCCTAACCCCGTCCAAACTCTACGCTAGAGTTTTTTTGAACATGAAAAAGGCAAGAGGAAAACCTCTTGCCTTTAAGCTTTTAAGCAGGCTTTTTCAGCCCCATATCGCAGGTTATTTCTTGCGGCGTACCACAGCCACAACGCAAAGCACAATGAGAATTGCACCAGCGGCGAAGGATACGTAAACCAGCTTGTGGAAGGGAACGCTGCGATATTCCATACGGACCTGAGACTTGCCCTGAGGAATTTCAATTGCACGGAGAGTTCCAAAAGCCTTGTACACCTTCACTTCATTACCGTTGACGTAAGCCTTCCAGTAGGGATGGTAGTTACCAGCAACCACCATAAAGCCAGGACGATCTGCTTCTACTTCAAAGACCTGGGTATCCATCTTGGGACGTTCTACAAGACGAGCCTTACCCTGGATAGGACCAGCAGAAGCTACGCTACCCTTGTAGTCATTAGCGGGGGCTTCAGACAGGATAACCTTTTCGCGATAGAAGAACTTACCGTCTTCGTCTGCGTACTTGGATTTCGCTTCGGCTGGCTCAGCGACCTTTTCTGCGGTGACCTTTGCAGAATCTGCGGCAACCTTGGCCGAATCAGACACTTCAGCAGATTCGGCGACCTTAGGTTCTTCGGTCATTTCCGCACGAATTGCGCCCTGAGTCTTCAATGTATTGATGGCATCCTCATCGTTCATGACCACCGCTTCACCAAAGAGGTAAGCTTCGCCCATGTAAGTCATGTTGGGGAACATGGAGGTACCACGCTGAGTATCGAAGAAGATCACACCTACGTTCATCAGATCCAGGAAAGGATGTGCTGCGTTAGGTTCATTGATGTTCAGCAAGTAATTGGAGTTCTGCTGGCCACCACGGAAAGCACGATAGCTGGCCAGTTCGTTATCGTGAATGCCATCTGCATTACGCAGGTTATACTGCGGGAAGGAATTTGCGCCCAAGGACTTACTGTTGGACAGAGAAAGCACACGAGGCGTATTGAGGGAATCCGCCTTGAAGTAGCCCTTATAGGCGGTTACCAACTGATTGTCAGGCTGCAAGTATTCCTGAGCAGGAACATTCTGGATAAAGGCTCCATCAATCACGAACAGTTCAATACCAGCTACAGCAGCAAGAACTACAACCTTGGCAAGAGAACTCATCTTGCTCTTGGTCACGAACAGAGCTGCTGCAATCACTACAAGAACCAGGATAAAGCCCGGCACCACCTTGCCAGCGGTTGCCTCCATGACAGCTTCGTTCAGAGGTTTAAAGTACGGAGCAGTCACAGCATCTTCCAGCAGTTTCTGACCGCTCATCAGCATCACACCAATGTAAGCCGCAGCCAGGAAAAGCGCAGCCTGAATCACGCGGCTAGTACCCGGAAGCTTTGCACTGTAGGCAGCCATCAGGTTATTAACCGTAAGAGTTTTCTTCTGGTCGTCCAAGCTCATGACACCCAGGCAAAGAACCGCATAGGCAATCATCACCACAAGTCCTACAGGGCCGATAAATGCAGTCCAGGCAAAGCGGGCAATCAAGACGATCAACAGGAGAACGCCATACATTGCAGTACCGTGCATCAAGGCGCGACGGTCATCATCAGCGGAACGTCCACCTTCAGCAACTTCAGAATTGTCAGCAGTCAAAGCCTTCAGCACAGGACCAGCCATCATAACCAGCAGAAGCGGCAACCAGAACAAGGCCATACCCGGAGCACGGAAATTCTTGACACCAGGCAGAACATTATACCACAGCTTGAACAAGGGAGAATGATCGCCCATACCGTAGCTGAGGGCAACGACAGCGCCTACGCCCCAGAAGGCTGCATAACGACGCTTGCCCGGCAGGAACAGGCAGAGGAAACCCAGGAAGGTAAGAAGTGCGCCCGCGTTATTATGATCCAGTTTGAAGCTGTTGTGGCCCCAGTAGAAAGGAGAGCCTCCGCCCATCTTGCGAACTTCGTCCATGGAGAAATTCACGAAGGAACTACCTTCCAGGTCGCCGGATTTTTCATTCTGTTCATAAACATCCACGCCGATAAAGCCCGGCAGGATCATCTGGGCCATTTCTTCCTGATGCAAAGACCAGCTCACTGCATGGCCGTAATTGGTATGGCTATCGTCACCGCGAACAGACTGTGTGGTGGTATACAGATAGGGCGGCACAATCTGGAAGCAGGAAAGAGCAAGGCCAAAAGCAAGACCCACTGCAGCAAGGCCCAGGCGCTTGCCGCGAGTCTTCAGGGCATCGCAATGGAAGGCCACTTCATAAAGAGTATAAAGGCCGGCGCCCCACAGGAACAAGTAAGTCAACTGCAGGTGAGAGCCAAGAATCATCCAGGCAACGCTCAAGGCAAGAAGCACCATGTAGGGAATGCTTCCCGTGCGGACCACCTTACGAATACAGAGCAGGGCCAGCGGGGCAATGGCAAAGACCATCATCTTGCCATCGTGACCGCCATAGAGATAAGTAAAGAATTCCGGAGCGAAGGCGTAGAGAAGGCCCAGGAGAGCGCCCCACCACTTGTTTTTCGTCAGGTGCCAGCCCAGAGCAAATGCACTCATGAAGGCTACCCACAGAGTCAGGATAAACTTAAATCCCACAGCTCTTGCAGGATCCATCAAGAACTGGGTCCATACCAGCGGGTGATACACATCGGCAAACAGAGCATCGATGGTAGGAACTCCACCTAGACGGCTGTCGTCCCATTCCGTCACCAGGGCGCTTTCCGCACGAAGGATTCGGCTACCGATACCATTCAACTGGTCGGAATTCAGCATCAGCTGGTTAGAATCAAAAGCGAAGTCGCGGAATACAATCAGCAAGATCGCAAAGAAGATGGCAGCAATTGCCACAAAGAAGGCTGGCTTTTTTTCAAAGAGTTTCATAAAGTCTATTCCAATTCCTCAAGAAAATTCTGTTACGCGTTTTTCGTCAAGATCATGCAAATCACAGGAAGCTTCTTATCCACTTCATTTTCGCTAGGGATGATTTCACTTTCCATAATGGTACAATTCAATTCCTTCACGAAAAATTCCAGCTGGGATCGATCGAAGCCCAGCCAGATATGGCCATGGGTCGTACGGAAAGATTCTTCCTTGTGTTGAGCCAGGTCCAAAAGGGCCAAAGTCCCGTTAGGCTTCAGGATACGAACCGCTTCCTGCAGGGCATGGCGCGGGTCCATAGCATGATGGAGAACCTGACTCATCAGGACAAGATCAGCAAAATCATCAGGAAGGCCCGTATTGACCATGTCCGCCACCTTGGGCTGAACATTCTGGATACCTTTCTGCTTTAAAATCTTCTGAAGACCGCTAACCACCTTGGGATTGCAGTCCAGGGATGTCACATGTTTGCAGCGGTTTGCAAGCATCAGGGACAAGTCGCCCCCTTCACCGCACCCCACATCCACGGCATTGTCAAACTGAACCATCAGCTTACTGAAAAGGCTGATCTGAGCCTTTAGGCTTCCGCCGGCCTGATCCAGTTTATGAATCTGACCCTTAGTCTTGTCGCTACGGTCTTCCAGCACCTGGGCGGCACGGCATTTCAGAATATCCTTGTCCGACAGATCTTCATAAGCCTCACGAATCATGGACAGCATGCGATCACTCAAATAAAGTTCCTCGCTTAGGCGGTAATAAGCCTTGATACCGTCACGACGATCCTTCAGCAAGTTACAGGAAGAAAGCTTTGCCAGATGGCGGCTGGCGTTACTCTGGTGAATATCCAGAATATCCTTAATCTCGTTAACCGTAAATTCAGCCTGATCCAAAAGCAAGAGGATCTTCAGACGCATCTCGTCTGAAATTGCCCCAAACAAATCCATGTTGGGAACAATGGGCTCGCGGTTATTATTCGTTTTCGCCATAAAAACAACCTAAGGTCTTTTTTTTGACAATATAATTTTTTTAGCTTAGGCCCATATGAAGATCAGGCTCATCCTCCCCCTGCTAGCTCTAGCATTCTCCCTTTCGGGAGCTCGCGAGGAATACAGCCTCAGTTATTCCAACGACATTCCCCTAACAACCATGGCCCTGCTTACCAGCGGGTTCGGCAGCTATCTCTATAGCCAGATGGAAATCCCCGACCATGTGATGGACAAAGGGAATCTTTTGCCCTGGGACCGTAAATTTGCAGGTCGATACAGCGAATCCGCGGATCTGGCCAGCGATATTGGGGTGGTTTTTGCAGTCGCCCCCCTCGCCGTAGGTGGTTTAGCCCTGTATTCCAAGGACTCCGACTGGCAAGAATTCGGTACTTTCAGCCTTATGTTAGTCCAAGCCGCACTATTCCAATCTGGAATAAATCTAGCCCTTAGATCTTTAGAAATTTGGCCAAGACCGTACGTATATGCAGAGAGCGGAAAGGGGAAAAAGGCCGCCGAAAATGCAAAGGGCGAAGCCTACGGAAGCTTCTTTTCGGGACACGCATCTGCCGCATTTACAGTTGCAGTTTTCACCTCCGAATGGTTCGCTCAAACACACCCGAACTCAGTAAATACGGGGGTTGTACGGGCATTGGCCTTTTCTTTGGCGGGGCTTGAAAGCGCCCTTCGGATTGCCGCAGGAAAGCATTATCCCTCTGACGCATTGGCTGGAGCGCTGGTTGGAACCGCGGTGAGTTACGGAATTCTTGCCATGCATAAAAAGCGGAACGAAAAGTTTTCTTTCTGGGTAGGGCCCGGCATGACCGGGGTCACATTTTCCCTTTGAAAACTTTTTGTAACATCCAACTTGAAATAATCCGGTATATATTCTTCAATGTAAGCGCAGAGCACTGGCTTATCAGAGCTCGCAAGGTGCGCTTTTATGGAATTAAGGATGGCTGTTATGCATGGATTAATCACTACTCTCGTCAAGTGTTCCGGACGTGTACTGAGCGTTCTCGCTGTGTCCGCACTTTGTACAACCGCTTTTGCTGCAGGCCCCAAGATGGGCGCTCACCGCATGGTGAAGACTAACAAGCAAAAGACTCACATGGTCAAGACTCACGAAGTGAAGATGACCGCAGATAGCGAAGTTCTATCTGAAGAAGAAATTTTCAACCGTATTCTCCAACAGAAGAATATTTCCGCAGACGGTAAGGTTCTTACCGATTCTCGTGACGGCAAGAAGTATGGCATCGAAATCCGTGGCGACAAGGCCTGGATGAAGAAGAATCTTGCATTTAGCATTTCCAACCCGAACCAGTGCCTCATGGAAAGCGAAGAATACTGCCAGAAGTATGGTCGCTTCTACAGCCACAACGAAGCCAAGCAGGCTTGCCCCGCTGGCTGGCACCTCCCCGATGATGGAGAATGGCGCGATTTCCAGAAGGATCAGTCCAAGGTTGACTGGAAGAACCTGGGTCAGGGCGGCTGCAAGGAATGGGGCGGCTATTGCGAAAGCAATACCTCCGGTCACTACTGGTCTGCAACCTCTGTAGAAAAGGGCACCGGTCGTTCCTGGGAATTCCGCAGCGTTGCAAAGAACATCAACCGCACCGACGAAACCCGCACCAAGGGTCTCTACGTCCGTTGCGTTGCTGACCTTCGCTAGGTAGGGCGCTTTAGCGCTCCCATACGAATCTCTCTCATACTACTACTCTCCTCCTAAAAAACACAAAAGACTCCGTCTTGTCTGGACGGAGTCTTTTTCTGTGTAAAACCAGCGCGGTTTATTTCAAGCCAGAGAGGATTACATCAACTGCCGCTGATGTCATTTCCTTAGCCAGATCTTCATCGCTTGCGGTAGACTTCTTGAGGGTCGTCCTGTCGGCCTTTACCTTCTTCACAAGCTCCGTAATGCAATCGTAGCTATACTCGATGGAGCGGTCATAATCCTCAAATGCAAAGGACTTGTCCGTATTGCGGTTCAGCTTATACTCATCATAGGCATCCTGACAATCGCTTTCCTTATTGGCATATCGAAGGCTGAACTTGATGAGGCATGTCTTGTTCAAGTAGTTCAGGGAAATCTTACCACTGGAAGCTTTCAACATATTCACCTTAATGCCAACGTCGCCATCATGCATGCTCAGTTCATCGCAATCAGGAACGCGCATGTCCTCGATGATTTCATTTTCATCCAGTTCATACTCATCGTCATCGCTGAACATTTCGTAGAACTTGCCCAGTGCAGTTTCGGCGCCCTTCAAGGAACTATTCTTGTTAAACAGCTGGGTATAGAAGGACTTCATGAAGCAGGAACCATCATACTGGAAAGTCTTCTTCAGGACCCCGGAAGAGAATACCAGCGCGTGATGGATGGAATTCTTATTTTCGTCAGCACGAACCCAGTTTCCGCCGGGGAAAGAAGATCCGTCGTAAACGTAGGCGACTTCACCATCCTCATCATCGTCACGATCTTCACGCACATAGGCGGTAGACTTGGAACGATAAGCGAAGATGGAATCAGGAGTGGAAGTTTCCTTCTTCCACTGCAAATACTTGAGGCCGCCCTCCTTCACTTCCTTACAGACAGGTTCCTTCACAATGAGCAAGGAATCCTTGGACTTGTAACTATAGCTGGACTTGGAAAGGACGATGTCAAAAGGATCCTCTACGTTGAATTCGGGAGATCCGCCCTGATCGCTACAGCCCACAAAGGCGCCACAGGCTGCCAGGGCCAAAGTCATCCACTTAAAATTCTTTTTCATATTTATCCCAAAAATCTAGTGATGGTGGTGATGATGTCCTTCACAGCAGCCCCCGTGGGAGTGATCGTGACTTCCTAAAACGCGATGAGGAATGCCATGGGCGATCAAGTCCACATCACAACCGTAAGTATCTGTAATCATCTGCTGGGTAAGACCGGAGCCTTCGTGATAGTGAACGCTACGGTTGACGCAGACCACGCTCCGGACCTTATGGGAAAGGGCCATCAGGTCGTGAGTGACGATAACGATGGTCATGGTCTTGCTGAATTCTTCCAGCAGGTTGTAAAGGTTTTCCTGGCCGGCGGCGTCAATGTTGTTGCTAGGTTCATCCAGAAATAGAATGCGGGGATTACAAACCAGGGAACGGGCAATCAAAACTCGCTGGCGTTCGCCACCGCTCAGTTCGCCCAGACGGCGATCCAGAAAGCCCTCCAGATGAACTTTAGAAAGGGCCGCGATCACCTCGGGGGATTTTGCCTTCAAGCCGATTTTACCAAGTGCGACGCACTCGCCAACCGTAATGGGGAATTCCAGATTGCGGCTGGTGTTCTGGGGGACATAGCCTACAGCCACCTTCTTGGTAGGAACCTTTTCCCCAAAAAGTCGAACGTCACCTTCTGCAGGGGACAGAAGCCCCACAATCAATTTCATGAGGGTGGACTTACCGCCCCCATTAGGGCCAATAATTGCAACGAAGTCGTTCTCCTCGATTTCAAGGTTTACCTTGTCGAGGATTTTGGACTTGCCATAAGAGAAGGACAGGTTGTTGACTTCAATTGCGTTCATAGATTTTATTGACTAATGGATTTTAAAAGTGCACGGATATTGCCTTCGTAATCGTAAGCCAGGGGATCCGTATCCAGAATCTTTGCGTTCAGTTCTTTTGCGATGGTGGCAGCAGCACGCTTGCTAAACTGGGGCTGGACGAAAACAATATGGACATTGTTGGCCTTACCGGTCTTTATCAGGTTTGCCAGGTCACGAGGTTTCGGTTCCTTGCCGGCCACTTCCACCGTAAGCTGTTTCATGCCGTAATCTCGGGCGAAGTAGCCATAAGCCGGATGGAAGACGATAAAGGTGCGGCCATTGGCGGGAAGCTTTTTGACGGTCTGGCGCAGCTCCACGTCCAACTTTTTCAGGCGGAAGATCAAGTCATTGGCGCGCTTGCGGTAAAGGTCCTTATGGGCGGCGTCCAGAGACATGAGAGCTTCGCAGACATTTTCTGCAATCTGCATCATCTGGACGGGAGATGTCCACAGGTGGGGATCCAACTCATCCTCATCTTTTTCGCCCTCGGGATGATGTTCCTCGCCTTCGTGATGATGATGTTCATCTTCTTCCATCCAGGAAATTCCTTGAGAGAGGGAAATGACATTCACGTTCTTGTTCACGCCCTTGAAACGAGGCAACCAGGCGGCATCCATACCGGATCCGTCACTGAAGTAAACTGTAGCCTTGGCGAATTCCTTGAGGGAAGCGGGCTTAGGTTCAAATGTATGGGGGCCAGAACCTGCGGGAACCATGGAGACCACGTTCACCTGCTCTCCACCGATTTCATGAACCACACTGGAATATGGCTGGAGAGAAACAGCTACCGTCAGGTCTGCTGCAAGGGACGGCAGAGCCAAGCAGAAAAGCAAGAGTAATACTACTAGGCCCTTCGACTTCGCTACGCTGCGCTCAGGGTGACGGAAGAAAAAACGTTCAAGACGACTCATTAGATTCGTCCCTCGAAGAAACCTTCAAAGTCAATATCGCTGACCATGTCCACCACCACTTCGGGCTTCACATCCAGCTTTTCCAAGTCAGCCAACTTTGTTTCGCCACAAAGAGGCAGAACAAACCGGCAACCGCTACGCTTGGCCAATTCAAAGTCCGTATACAGGCGATCCCCCACGAACAGGATTTCTTCAGGGTCGTACTTCTTCAGAAGTTCCGACAACATCGCTGGATTAGGCTTCCCGAAGCTTCGTTCCGGTTCTACGCCGTAGGCGGTTTTCAGCAAGGCCATAAAGCTGCCGATGTCAGGCACGGGGCCGTTGGCGTCGGGGCAGACAAAATCCGTATGGGTCACCCAGAAAGGAATCTTACGCTGGACTCGGAAGGACAATTCGCAAAGTTCCCGGTAATCAAAGCTGTTGTGATAGGCAATCAGGACCAGTTCCGTTTCCGCAACGCTAGGGCGCAAATTCAGGCTCGGATCCTGTGCGGCAAACCATTCCGTCACTTCGGGATTTGCAAAGAAGAAAACATTCTTGATGCCTTCTTCGTGAATGGCGTTCAGGGAAAGGTAGAGTGCCGAGATGATGGCATCGTCACGAAGAGGAAGGCCCATAACCTTCAGGCGATTCTCGTAAAAGACCGGCGATTTGCTGGTATTGTTACTTAAGTAGTACACGGGAACGTGCTTGGCCACATTGTTTACAGTCTTTACCGCTTTAGGATAAGGACGACCACTCAGGTACAAAGTACCATCCAAGTCAAATACAACAGCTTTTACCGGCTTTCGAGTCATAGTGTAAATTTATAAAAAATGAAAAATGAACGATGAAAGGTGAAAGATGATATACCCCTTTATAGAATGTGCCGCAGGCGCCATTATTAGCATTCTTCATACTCCATTCTTCACATTTCATTTTTACTATCTTGCAGCACATGAAAACTCCTGATAGTCGCTTCTATTGCCCGCTCATTACCGAAGGCGTGATCACGCTGGACGAGAATGAAAGTACCCACGCCGTACGCGTATGCCGTGCCGCCGTAGGTGACGTATTGCAGCTTTCCGATGGTTTAGGACATTTTGCCGACGCCACCATCGTGAAAGCAGACCCCAAGGCATGTGAAGTCCAGGTTGACACGGTCATCACGCCTAGCACGGAACGTCCCAAGGTATCCCTAGGTATCGCCTGCCTGAAGGATGACGCCCTGGAAGAAGTAGTATTCCATGCGGCACAGACAGAAATTGACAGCATTATCTTTCTGCGCACGGACTATTCCCAGGAGCCCAAGAATTCCGACTTGAAAAAGACGGTACGCCGTGCAGAGCTAAAAAGTCTTGTAAGCCTAAAACAATCCAAGAAACCCTGGCTTACCCAAATTGACGGGCCCATAGAATTCAAGGACTGGCTGAAAAGCTACAAGGGTGACTTGGTCCTTTGCGACATGGATGGCGAAAGCGCCCCCTCCCCCGAAACCCTGGCAAATCCCACAACGTTGTTAGTAGGTCCCGAAGGTGGTTTCTCCCCTGCGGAAATCCAGGCCATCAAGGAATTCCAGAACGGCAAGGTTCACCTGATGAAGTTGGGTCCCACAAGACTCCGTGCACGAACCGCAGCCATCATTGCCTTGGGCAAAATCGTGTGCTAAGGCGATCCTCTCCATTCAGTACAAATTTTTTTTCTTATTTTTCCAGTATTCCGATTAGGTGTTTATGAGGTCATTATGATTGTTTCTTACATGGTTGCAGCTCTATTACTTTCTATTGTGAATCTTGGCATTTTGCTAAGAAACAATCCTAGACACACGCAATCAGCCTACGCCACCATGTTCCTCATCATGACAGTAGGTATCTTCGGCCATCTGACGCTGATGCTCTCCACAAATCCTGAAGAAGCGGTCCTCGCAAACAAGATTGCCTACATCGGAGCGATTTTCATTCCCGGTCTTTTCGTTCTAGAAGAATTCAAGCTGTGTGGTTTCAAGATTTCCAGGAGAGCCCTGGCCATCCCCTTTATCATTAATATTGTCATTCTATTGCTGGCCTTGACAACCGGATGGAACGACATCTATTACAAAGGCATGCCCCAGCTCATTACCCATAACGGGATTACAGACATCCAGCCGGAATACGGTCCTGCCCACATTCTTTACAATATCATGCTTGGGACCTACATGCTGGCGGGCTTCATTATTTTCTTCTACGCTCTGTTCAATAAAAAGAACGTATCCTACAAGAACCTCATTTCCATGGTGGCTATTGGCGTTTTCGGAATCGGAACCTTCCTCATCTGTAGAGAACTGGGTTACGACATGCTGGTCATGCCGGCAGTTTACTTGATCATCGAATACGTTCTGCTGACCATCAATCATCGACTGGGCAAATACGACATCCAGAGCACCATTATCGACACCCTGGAATTCCAGAACGAAAATGTCTACCTGTCCGTCACCAAGGATCTTTGCTACATCGGTTGTAATGACATCGCCCTGCATCACTTCCCCACCTTAAAGACATATCGTGTGGACTCCAAGGTTCCGGATGACGAGTTCGGAAACATCCTTCTAAAGCTGATCCAAAAGTTCTCCCCCCAGGAGCTGTGCCTTGTAGACTGCTTCCAGTATGGCAAGAAACATTACAAGGTGGTTCTGAGAAACTTGCATCACGCAGGAAAGGTCTGCGGTTACATGTTCCGTATCGAAGACGACACCAAGATGCAGCGTTACATCAAGCTTCTGGACAAGTACAATAGCGAACTTGCCAATGACGTCCAGACAAAGGACGAGCACATCCAGAACATCCAGGAACAGATGATTGTGGGTATGGCCAATATGGTGGAAAGCCGCGACAGCAATACGGGCGGTCACATCCGCCGTACCAGCCATGTGGTGAAGATTCTCATTAACGAAATGAAGAAAAGTGGGGCCTACACCTCCATGAACGCATTCTTCAACGCAGTCGTCAAGGCAGCTCCCATGCACGACCTGGGTAAGATTGCCGTGGAAGACGCCATCCTGCGTAAGCCCGGTAAGTTTGAAACCAGCGAATTTGAAGTGATGAAGACTCACTCCGAAAAGGGTGCAGTTATCGTTGAAAACCTGCTGAAGGATGTGGAATCAGAACAGCTGGTCAACATCGCAAGAAACGTGGCCCACTACCATCACGAACGTTGGGACGGCTCCGGCTATCCCGATCATCTCAAGGGAAATGAAATTCCCCTTGAAGCACGTATTATGGCTATTGCAGACGTTTACGACGCACTGGTCAGCCGTCGCTGCTACAAGGAAAAGATGTCCTACTCCGAAGCCTTCGACATCATTACCAGCGCCATGGGAACTCAGTTTGACCCGGCCCTGAAGGTGCCCTTCATCAACTGCCATAAGGAACTGGAAGCCTACTACGAATCCTGCGGGGAATAAATGTTGCAAAGGGGCTACCGCCCCTTGGAACCCCGAAAAAAGAATTGGTCCTCAAAGCAACGCTTTGGGACCATTCTTTTTTATTTGAGTGGAAGCAAGCTTCCTACTCAAAGATTTATTGAAAAAAAGTGATGCCATATCTTAAAGCAATTGAAGAGGCGCTTCAGCGCCCTTCAAACACAAAAGAAAAAGACGGCCAAGTATTCCTACTTGGCCGGCTGAATTCTTTTGTGGGGGGTCCAGGGGGGTGGCAACCCCCCATGCATCTTTATAGAGTAACTTTAACCTTTTCGCGCATTTCCATGACGGTCTTGAGAGCTTCGTCGACGGTGTCGCGGCGAGCCAGAAGAACGCCCAAACGGCGGTGGCCCTTCAGTTCAGGCTTGCCGAACAGACGGAGACCGGTGTCGGGTTCTGCGAGCACTTCTTCCAGGCCGCCGAACTTAACGTGATCGGAGTTGCCGTCCACAACGATTGCCTTGGAGGCGCTGGCGCCGTGGAATGCAATGTTGGGAATGGGCAGGCCCAGAATGGCGCGTGCGTGGAGAGCGAATTCAGAAAGGTCCTGAGAAATCAAGGTCACCATGCCAGTGTCATGAGGTCTGGGGCTCACTTCGCTGAACAGAACTTCGTCCTTGCAGACGAACAGTTCAACACCGAAGATACCGCGGCCACCAAGAGCGTCGGTAACCTTCTTCGCAATTTCCTTGGCCTGTTCCAAGAGTTCCGGCTTCATGGGCTGGGGCTGCCAGGATTCCTGGTAGTCGCCGCCAACCTGATGGTGACCGATGGGAGCGAGGAAGCTGGTGCCAGCAACGTGACGGACGGTGAGCAAGGTGATTTCGTAGTCGAAGGGAACAAAGCCTTCGATAATCACGCGGCTTGCCTTACCGGTGCGGCCTTCGTTCTGGGAAATGTTCCAAGAATTTTCGATATCTGCTTCGGACTTGATGACGCTCTGGCCATGGCCGGAGGAGCTCATCACAGGCTTGATTACGCAAGGAATACCGATTTCCTTGACGCCGGCCTTGAAGTCTTCGAAATTGTCGGCAAACTTGTAGGGGCTAGTCTTAATGCCCAGTTCTTCGGCGGCCAGACGGCGAATGCCTTCGCGGTTCATGGTCAGCTTAGTTGCCTTTGCAGTGGGAATAACAGTGTAACCCTCAGATTCCATCTGGACCAAGGTATCGGTAGCGATTGCTTCCACTTCGGGGACGATGTAGTCGGGCTTTTCAAGTTCGATTACGCGGCGGAGTTCGGCACCGTCCAGCATGTTAATCACATGGGAACGGTGAGCCACCTGCATACCAGGAGCATTGGGATAACGGTCCACGGCAACCACTTCTACGCCAAGGCGCATCATTTCGATAATGACTTCCTTGCCCAGTTCACCTGCACCGCAGAAGAGAACCTTAGTTGCACTAGAGCTTAGGGGGGTACCAATTTCAGCCATACATAACTCCTGTTTGAAGATATTACAAAGATAGATAAATAGGGGCTAGGGGCTAGGGACTAGGGGATAGAACTTAAGGAAAGAACTGCTAGAAACGATAGTCCACAGGGTTGAAGATCAGTTTAATGCCCGCACGGACCCATCCATCGGCACCGTCGTTACCGTTAATGTGGTCCAAATTCTCATACACGCGGAAACCACCGCCGGCATAATATTCAAACCAGCTCTTGACCTTTTCACGATACAAAACATCAAAGACGTACTGGGCCTCTTCCACGCCAGAGGTGGAATTCTCGGTAGCCAAAGCCGTATTGTAATCGGAATAAAGTTCCTTGTCTCCCTGACGGAGCCAGGCAAGGCTTAAGTCAACGGAACGATTCTTGTATTTCCAGCTCACATCCAGCCAGATATCTGCAGCGTCGGGTCCGCGACGATAGCCCACCGGATAGTCAACGAAATAAGCATCGGCGTAATCGGAATCATCCTGCTCGCGATAGTTACTGCGATACAGCTTTCGCCCGGTGTACTTCAACAATGGGAGGCGGCTATTGTTGGATGCGGGATCCGTCAAGACCACATCGAAACGTCCCGTAAAGGTTCCGTATTTTGCAGTAGGAATTTCCTGATAGTAGCCCACCAGATAGTTGATGATGGATCGGGAAGTTCCCTTATCGTCATCCTCCCCAACAGGGCTGTTAATGTCTTCCATATTCATCTGGCCGTAGAACTTGCCGCCCTGAATAGGCTTGTAGCCAAATTCCAGGGAGGTTGCCGCAGACGTATAGCCCGTTGCGTAATTATCATGCCAGTACATGAAGGGATTGATGGAACGGAACTCCAGGGACTTGCCCCCAATCATGCTGGTTTCAACCACATAGGCCCAGAACTTATTTGTCTCGATTCCAAAACGATGAAACACCAAATTCTTCACGTTCTCGGAATACGTTCTGTGACGCTGATTGGGAACCATGTGTTCGGAATTCATGATGGTACACTTCTGGGCATATGCCTCGGAGTATTCATCGTACGGGCAACCCGTATCGTGATTGATAATGTCCCCATAAAGCCAGGCGTTCAAGGAACTGAGCAAGAAGTCGTAACGGAAAATTCCAGGATTAAACTTCCAGTGGATTCCATCATGATAAGGAATTCCCCCGATGAACACATCGTTGGGAGAGGTCTTCACATCCGCATCAAATCGACCAATCTGCACATAGCCTACGGGATTGTTCCAGCGGGCATAAGCGTTGTAGGGAACGTTAATATCCAATTCGCTGGGCTTGTAAGTCAGATTGGTTTTCGTCCCGCTCTGATACCAGGCCTCCAGATCTTTCCGCAAAGGCAGTTCCATCAAGAAATGGAAATTCTTGTAACCCGCGCGGAAACTCAAGGTAAAGAAAGGCTCGATGCGATCTTCGTAATTGCGGGCCGTTTCCAGAGGAATCTGAAGTCCACGCCAATTACCGCCAAACCAGTCCGATGTATCCGCCGCGAAATAGGAGGCAGTGGGCCCACCGTTAAAGCCAAAGTTAAAGTCCGTACCCACCTGAACGTATCCCTTATGGGCTGACGAATCCTTCCACAAGGATGAACGCCACTGTTCCACAGAAACCGTGCTATCCACAAAAATCTCAGGCGGAACCACCTCTGCGGCGTACACAGCAGAAATTCCAAGCGCAAGGGATAAAACAAAACGTCCAGGGAAAAAATCCATATTCTGAATGTAGTAAAAAAGCGTACTGCCCGCGCAAAATATGTGAGGAGCAAGCGGCTGATCTTAATCAGCCGTGGCGACGAGAGCGAGCCCTGTCACACGAAACATCCGTACAGTGTGGGCTCGCGGTATAAAAAAGGATTACCCAGGCAGGGAGACCCAGGTAATCCCTTTGTGTTGTGTCGAGTACGCACTCGCGCACTCTTGTGTGTGTGTGTTTCGGCGGAGCGCATCAAGCATACCCCGCTACAAGAGACTTGTAGCAGAATACATTGCCTGACGGCCCATCAATTCTTTAATTAGAAGTTGTCGTTGAAGTTAGAACGGAGGTAAGCCGGGATGGAGTAATCCTGGGTGCTATCCTTGAGGGATTCTTCGACAACCGGCTGGCGTTCCATAGAAGCTTGCTTACGGGTGAAAGCCGGTTCTTCATAACCACCGCAGCCACCGTTATAGCGATCTTCATCAGCAACAGTGGAGAATTCGGAAGTGTCGGAACCACGAGTAATAACTTCTTCAGCAACTGCGGTTGCAGTAGCGTCAAATGCAGGAGATGCGAAAGCAGATGCAACTGCCGGAGCGACAGTAGCGATTGCCGGAGCAACTTCTACAGGACGGGGCTGAGCAACAGCGGCAGCAGGAGCCATACGACGGGTGAACATTTCAGGAGCAACCTGGGGAGCAGCCGGTGCTACAGCGGGAGCAACGGGAGCGACAGCGGCAGGAGCAACAGCAGGTGCTGCGGCAGGAGCTGCGCTAGCCATGGCTTCAGCAAAGAAGTTCACGGAAGTCGGACGGGGAGTAGCCTGCTGAACAGCGGGAGCTGCAGCGGGAACAGCAACGGTGGGCTGAGAAGCGCCGAATACGGGATTCGGAGCAAAGCCAGTCATCTGCATGGTCTGAGCGGCAGTGAAAGAAGGTGCTGCAGGCTGAGCGTTGGAAGTGCCACCGCAACCAGTTGCGATAATGGTGATGCAAACCTTGTCACCCAGTTCCGGAACAGTGATGTCGCCGATGATGATGTTGGGATTGCCTTCTTCACCCACCTTTTCATAAATGTGTTCCATAGCATCGCTATGTTCCAGCAAGGAGTAGTTTTCGCCGTGAGCAACGTTAATGAGAACGCCGGATGCGCCTTCGATGTTGATGTCTTCCAGCAGCGGGGATGCGAGAGCCAGGTCAGCAGCGGCAATACCGCGCTTTTCGCCCTGAGCACAACCGGTACCCATGAGAGCGCTACCGCCCTTCAGCATAACCTTACGGATATCAGCAAAGTCAACATGGACCAGGCCATGATGGAACATGATACCGCAGATGCTCTGCACTGCGTTACCCAGGATTTCGTCAGCCATCTTGAAGGCTTCTTCCATAGTAGCCTTCTGGTTGGAGCTCTGGAGCAGAGTCAAAAGCTTCTTGTTTTCCACAACGATGATGGTGTCAACGCATTCGCGGAGAGCCTTGATACCAGACTGAGCGATAGAAGAACGAGCGTTACCTTCGAAGCGGAACGGCTTGGTCACAACAGCAACAGTCAGGATGCCCATTTCACGGGCGACGTTTGCAACGATAGGAGCTGCACCAGTACCGGTACCACCACCCATACCGGCGGTGACGAACACCATGTCGGCGCCCTTCATAGCTTCCTTCAGTTCTTCAATGTTTTCTTCAACAGCCTTGGAAGCCTTATCCGGATCCATGCCAGCGCCCAGACCCTTGGTGGTCTTTTCACCGATCACGATCTTGTGATCAGCGAGGCTCAGGTCCAAAGCCATAGCGTCAGTATTGACAGCATAGTATTCAACGCCGTCAATGTTCATCTGCTTCATACGGTTCACAGTGTTGCCACCGGCACCACCGACACCGAAAACCTTGACTTTTGCATTACGAGTAGAGGAGTCATCTCCCATGATACGGGACTGAGCCTCAAAGTTGATGTTATCGAATTCACTCATGTTTTAATCTCCCTGATTTATTGAGTGGGTAGGTTTGTTGTTTAAAATCTCTTGGTTTGTGATTAGAAGTAGGTCTTCAGGAATTCAGAGAATCGCTTAAAGCCCTTCTTGACGGAAACCGCGATCTGGGCACCAGTTTCCTTGTTCTTCTTTTCACGATGTTGCTTGTTGGCATAGTGAAGCAGGCCAATGCCCGTTGCATAAGAAGGATTCTGGAAGGCTTCCTGAATACCAGTCATGCCCTTGGGGCGGCCGATACGGACAGGCTTGCCGAATTCCTTGGCAGCAACAGTATCGATGCCTTCCAGGTTGCAGCAGCCACCCGTCAGGACAATTCCACCATTGATGATGGAATCCATCTGATGCTTCTTCAAGTCCTTTGCCAACAGCTGGAAAATTTCCTGGACGCGGGCGGTAATCACGCGAGCCAGCAGCTGCTTGGAGCAGGGAACGTCACCGCGGTCACCTACAGCGGGAACCGGGAAGGTTTCGTCTTCAATAAGATTGTTCAAGAGGCAGGTGCCGTACTTCTTCTTGATTTCTTCTGCCTTGGACAGAGAAATAGGTACCGGCAGGCACTTGCTAATGTCGCTGGTGATTACATTACCAGCAAGATCCAGAGATGCGGTGTAGCGAACGGAATCGTTGACGAAGACGGCGATATCTGCAGAGCCTGCACCAATATCCACCAGGGCCACGCCCAATTCACGTTCATCTTCTGTAAGGACGGCGCATGCGGCTGCAAGAGGTTCCAGCACAAAGCCCAGCACATTGAGGCCGGCACGATTGACGCACTTTGCCAGGTTCTGCATAGCGTTCTGTCGGGAGGTGACCAACTGAACTTCTACACCCAGGCGGCGACCGGAACGGCCCTTGGGGTTACGGATATGTTCTTCATCGTCCAGAGTATATTCACCCGGGAACACATGGATGATTTCGCCTGCGGAAGCAGGAAGCGTACTTGCCTGCTTCTGGACGCTAGCAATGTCTTCTTCGCGAACTTCACCTGTAGGCAGCGTAATCAGGCCCTTGTAGCTAAAGGGCTGCACATGCTTACCGGCAATGCCCACGTACACGTCGTGCACATCCACACATGCGGAAGATTCCAGCATGTGAACAGCCTGCTGCAGCTTTTCCACTACGGAGTCAAATTCGTCAGCGTTTGCCAGAGTGAAATCGCCGCATTCAATCACGCGTACGGATTCACCGCCGGAAATGCCAACAAACAAGTTGACCTTGGAAGCCCCGATATCGAGACCAAAGATGTAATCGTCTTTCTTTACGGTCTGTTTATCATCCATTGAGACACCTCTTTTCATAATTCCTTACATAGGCGAAGCCCGGAAACCTCATATCAACTTCGCCAGCGCATCTTAAGTCCTTACCAAACCCCTTCCCCAGTGATTCGTACAGGGCAAACACGTCTTCCGTCCAGCTAGAAGCGGCAAACAGAACGTGATAACCTGCATCCTTGAAGAAAACTTCGAAAGCCTTATCCTTTTCGGACCAGCCCACCTGAGAAACTCTTTCGTACAGGTCGCTATCCATTTGACGCATGGTCGTGAGGAAAGCGGCCACATCCTTAACCTTGTCCAGATTTTCATGATCGAAAATGGGAAGCCTCATGGCGGATGCTCTTGCGATGGACATGGGCAAGCCCTTTTCGGAATATCCAATCACACTGGTGCCGTCAAATACGGAGAACACCGGAGAGGTTTCAGTCAGCTTGATGTTCAAGGTGGACGGGAAAGCCTTCGTGACCGTCACATCGTGAATCAGCGGCAAGCGAAGCAGAGCCTGACGGACGGAATCTTCATCCACGTCACTCATGAGCATGCCGGTTTCAATCTGAGCATTCTGGACCACATCTTCCCAGGAAAGCATACGATTGCCTTCAATATCCACATATTGCAGGTGGCGGAATTCCATCGGGTTAAAGCGCTGAAGTTCAAAACGCTGCTGATAGCCAACCACACCGATAGCGGCAAGCACAACACAAATAATCCAGCCACGGCGAGCAAACCAGCGGCAAGTGCGAGAGATACCAGATTTGATCTTCTGGCTTCTAGCTTCCTTACGCAGCTGTTCGTTCACGCCAATACGGCGGCCGAAAAAGTTTGTCTTGTTTTCAGTCAACGTTTAACTCCAATATCCTAGATGCATTCCTCAAGGATCTTTTCACCAAGCTTGTAGATACTGCCGGCACCCATCAGGACCACTACGTCACCGTCGCGCAATTCCTTCTTCAGGATAGGCAGCAGGTTCATCTGATCGCCAATGAAACGAGCATCGCGATGGCCACGGGCAGTTGCGCTGTTGGAAACCAGAGCGCCAGTCACACCTTCAATAGGCTTTTCGCGGGCAGGGTAAATGTCGGTTGCAAGCAGGACGTCGCAGTTGGCAAAAGCGCTACCAAAAGCTTCGTGCTGATCGCGAGTACGAGTAAAGAGGTGAGGCTGGAAAGCAACGATGATACGCTTGTCCGGGAAAGCATCGCGGAAACCAAGCAGGGTTGCAGTTGCTTCAGTCGGATGATGAGCATAGTCGTCAAAGACCATGACGCCATTCTTTTCGCCAATAAATTCAAAACGACGCTTCACGCCTTCAAATTCTGCAACAGCCTTGCGAGCAATGTCGGCAGAAATACCTTCTTCAATAGCCAGGGCCACTGCAGCGGTTGCGTTCAGCACGTTATGACGGCCCGGAATCTGAAGGCGGAATTCGCCCAGACTCTTGCCATCATTCAAGATTTCAAATACCGGAAAACCCTTTTCGAAACGAAGGTTATCCACGCGATATTTAGCCTGACGGGTAAAACCGTAAGTAATCACCGGCTTCTTCAGGCGCATCAAGATCTGCTGTGCGTTAGGATCGTCCAGGCACAGGATAATCTGTCCGTAGAACGGAATCTTGTTTGCAAACTGGACGAAAGCGTCCTTGATGTCTTCAATATTTTCGTAAGTATCCAGATGGTCTGCATCAATGTTGGTAATGATGGCAGAGGAAGGCATCATGGAAAGGAAGCTACGGTCAAATTCGTCAGATTCAGCGATGAGGTAGTTACCCTTACCCACCTTGGCGCCACTGCCGTGACCCTTCACCACACCGCCTACGATGATGGTGGGATCCAAGCCAGCTTCTTCCCAGATCTGTCCCACGATGGAAGTGGTGGTGGTCTTGCCGTGAGTACCGGCAATGGACAGGGTGTACTTCATACGCATCAATTCGCCCAGCATTTCTGCGCGCTTGATGACGGGAATGCGACGGTTACGAGCTTCAACCAGTTCCGGATTATCATGGGGAACAGCGGAGGAATAGACAACCAGGTCGGCGTCTTCTACGTTCTTTGCGTCGTGCTTAGGATCTACGCGGATACCCAGGTTTCTCAGGTAATCCACCACAGCACTTTCACTCATATCGGAGCCGCTGACCACAAAGCCATTGGCATGAAGGACTTCTGCAATACCGGACATGCCTGCACCACCGATACCGACGAAGTGAAGACGACGTACACGTTTGCAATCATTAATCTGCATTATGCATTCTCCTTAGAGAGGATAATCTTTGCAATCTGATCGGCAGCATCGGGCATGCCGAGAGTCTTTGCAGCGGCAGCCATGTTGGCCAGGCGGCCTTCGTCAGCCAAGAGGGATTCCACCTTTTCCCACAGGTGATTTTCTTCTGCATCCAGTTCCACAAGGGCTGCACCAGCTTTTTCTACCACGCGGGCATTATGTTCCTGGTGATTTGCAGTAGCATGCGGGAACGGAAGCAAGATGGAGGGCTTGCCGAAAGCGAGAATTTCAGCCAGGGCAGATGCACCTGCACGGCTGATGATCAAGTCAGCGTGCTTCATGTAAGAGTAGATGCCATCCAGGAAGCCGCGAACAGCCACATTGTTCACGTTACCTACGCGATTGTTGATGGTTTCCACATTCTTGACGCCCACCTGCCAAACTACGGATACATCGTTACGAGCTGCAATGGTCTTGATGCTTTCTTCAATCTTGTTGTTGATGCCTACAGCACCCTGAGAGCCACCTACGATAAACACGGCCTTCTTGCCAGCGGCAAATTCGATGGGACGAGGCAGGGAATCTTCAGAAGGCAATTCACGAACGGGGTTGCCGAATACCATGCACTTTTCAGCAGGGAAACCCTTGGCAGCATCTTCGGAAGTCACGAAGATGGTCTTTGCATAACGGGAACCCACCTTGTTTGCAACACCTGCAACAGCATTCTGTTCCTGCAGATAGACGGGAATACCCATGGAGCCTGCAGCAAGAACGATGGGAAGAGAGACGTAACCACCGGTTGCCACAACGACATCGGGCTTCACCTTCTTCACAACGCTCTTGGCGCGAACCAGAGCCTTGGTGAGATTAAAGGGAAGTGCCAAATTCTTAAGGAACGGACCACGGTGCAGAGGAACTGCAGAAATATATTCATAGGGCCAATTCTTTGCCACCAGGCGTTCTTCCATAGAATCCTTACGGCCGGCAAAAGTAATGTCGGTAACGCCCATCTTCTTCAGGCTATCTGCAATGGCTACGGCCGGGAAAATGTGACCACCGGTACCGCCACATACGAAAAGGAACTTTTTCATACGCCACTCCTTGTAAATTCAAAGTTTCTAAACACGCTGCTTTCCAGCGAAGAACCACTAGTATAAGGCTCGTTAATCTTACGTCCAGAATTTGCACGGGAAATGTTCAGCAAAATTCCAACAGCAACGCAGGAGAAGCCCAGATTCGTTCCGCCAAAGCTGAGGAACGGAAGAGGCTGACCCGTAGTAGGAATCAAGCCGACGCAAACACATACATGGACCACAAAGTTGAAGAACAGAGAAAGAGTCAATGCCAATGCCAGGAATCTGCCAAAGCGGGTAGAAGCATTCTGAGCAATCTTGAAACCCTGAGAGAACAGGATGGCAAATGCAATCAGAACAGCGAAAGTACCTACAAATCCAATTTCTTCACCAATCACGGCATAAACCACGTCCTTATGAGCTTCAGGCAAGTAACCCAACTTCTGAAGACCCATGCCGTAACCCGTACCAAACAATCCGCCGTTACCAAGAGCCTGTAAGGCATGGTCACCCTGGTAGTTAGAAGCAACCATCTGGCCTTCATCCGCAAAGAACGCCATGATTCGAGCTCTTGAGTGTGTAGAGAACAACAGCTTCAAAACACCCAGAGGAATAACCGCCCCAAGGATTGCAGCCAAATACTTCAGGTTTGCACCAGCAACCACCATCACCGTAATCACGATAGCAGAAATCATGATTAACATGGAGAAATTAGGCTGCAGAACAAGAACACCAGCACAGAGCGCGTAAGGAATACCGGGCTGAATCAAAGTGCAGGCCTTGCTCTTGATATTGTCTCCGGCTTCAGAAAGCTTGGCGCTAATCCAGATCAACAATCCCAGCTTCATAAATTCAGAAGGCTGGATACCGAAAATCCAACGATTTGCTCCCTTTACGCCATGACCCTTTGCAAGGGCTATCACGGACAGGATGAAGAATACCACAAATACAACGCGACCCAGCACCTTCCAATATCCGTAATCCAGCTTAGAAAGAAGCAGCATAATGATGAAGCAGGGAACAGCCTTCTTCAAATGGGCCACCATGTAATATTCAGCACCAAAACCCATGGACTTTGCCTGAGCTGCGGACGCGGTATACACCACGGCCACGCCGAGACACAGCAGCAACATCACTACGATGAGCAGCATCTTGTTCATGCCATTGTTTTGGACTGAATTATCCATAACCTTTCGTTACCTTCCTAAGCGTTCACCTTGGTCAGTTTCAACATTGCTTCTACGACCTGTTCCATATGCATACCGCGGGAACCCTTCACCAGAAGCACATCCCCTTCGGAAACTTCTTCCGTAAGAGCCGCAATCAGATCCTGTACAGAGTCAAAGTGGTAAGCGGACTTCATGCCCTTGGACTTGGCGCCCTTCACATAGAGTTTTGCCTTTTCGCCCACAGTCATGAGCATGTCAAAATTCATTTCGGGAACCATGGCACCCATTTCCAGATGGAGAGCGTCGGTCTTATCGCCCAGTTCCAGCATATCGCCCAGAATGGCAATGCGACGGTTCACCTTCATATTGCCGATGGTTTGCAAAGCCATCTTGGTAGAAGAGGGATTTGCATTGTAGCAGTCGGACACGATCTTGAAACCGTTGGCACTCTTGATTTCCATACGCATATTGGTGGAATGGAAGTTGGCAAGAGCCTTAGCAATGTCAGTCTTGGAAACCTTCATGGCTTCCCCGATGGCGATTGCAGCCAGTGCGTTATAAACGTTATGGATACCCGGCACAGACAGAGTAAACTTGGTGCGTCCAATGAAGAAGGAAGCGCAGTTGTTTTCGTCGTAGCTCAGCTTTTCGGGCTTGTAAATACCACGCTTGATACCGAAAGTCACCACCTTGTAGCTGGTGTTGGAACGGAGCTTGCAAAGACGAACGTCATCCGCATTGACGATCAGCAGGCCATTCTTCTTGAGGCCAGCGGTAATCGTGCGCTTTTCTGCAAAAACGCCATCAAAATCCTTCAGCTTTTCCAGGTGGCTTGCGCCAATGTTGGTAATTACAGCAATGTCCGGTTCAGTAGCAAGGGACAGGGGGCGGATTTCATCCGGACCGCTAGTTCCCATTTCCACAACAGCAGCTTCGTGAGTATGCTTCAGCTGGAACAAGGTCATGGGAACGCCAATGTGGTTATTGTAGTTACCAGCAGTAGCGTGAGTGTTGTACTTCATGGAAAGAACAGCCTTGGTCATCTCCTTAGTGGTGGTCTTGCCGTTAGAACCGGTAATAGCCACCTTCTTTACCTTGAAGCCCTTCTGATAGCCCTTGGCCAAGCGGAGAAGTGCCTTGGTGGTATCATCCACAGGGGCATACATCTTGAAATTTTCGATACCGACAGCATCCTGGTTCACAACACTCATCAGAGCTCCATTCTTTTCCATCTCAGTCACAAACTTATGGGCATCAAAACGTTCGCCCTTAATCGGCCAGAAAACAACACCCTTGGCAGGTTCCCTGGAATCCATGCAAAGATTCACCTTGCGGTTCTGGGTGCGAGCATTGACGCCCACAGCCTGGGTTTCCAAGATTTCAAGCAGTTCCTTGATTTTCAAATCCAGCTTAAACATTTTCCATAGCCTTCACCACTTCTTCGTGGTCGTCAAAATGATGTTTGGTCTTGCCAATGATCTGGTAGTCTTCGTGACCCTTGCCAGCAACCACCAGCCAGTCACCATCCTTCAGTTCAGCGCAAGCGCGCTTGATGGCTTCATCGCGAAGTTCCACCACTTCAAACTTGTCAGTCTTCATGCCAGCACGAACATCGTTAATGATGTCAGCCGGATTTTCAGTACGGGGATTGTCAGAAGTGAGCCAAGCCTTGTCGGAGAGGCGTTCTGCAATTTCACCCATAATGGGACGCTTCGTCTTATCACGGTCGCCACCGCAACCGAAAATGCAGGAGAGCTTGCCGCGGCAGAGGCTGCGGGCGGTCATCAAAACGCGTTCCAGGGCATCGGGAGTGTGAGCATAGTCCACAACCACATGAATGCCATTCTTATTCCAGACCTTTTCGAAACGGCCAGGAACGCGAACTTCTGCAAGAGCCTTATCCATGGCAGCCTTGGAAATTCCAATAGCATTTGCCCAGGAAAGGACCAGCATTACATTGTCCACATTGAAATCGCCGCAGAGGGCAGTTTCAAAGTGAGATTCAGCGCCAAAGCCAGACAGATCGAACTTCAGACCATCTTCCGTATTTTCAACAATACCAGCAGGCTTCACATCAGCTGCAGCGGAACCCAGGCGAGAAACGCCCACCGCATTACGGCCAGCCTTCTTCAAGCTTTCGCAAAGGGAAGCGCCATGAGCGTCATCCACGTTAATCACGGCAACACCATCAGAAGCCAGATACTTCGTAAAGAGCAAAGTCTTTGCGTCGAAGTAGGCATCCATAGTCTTATGGTAGTCCAGATGGTCCTGAGTCAAGTTGCTGAACAGGCCGCTACGATAGCTAATGCCTGCCACACGGCCCTGATGGAGGGCGTGAGAAGAAGTTTCCATCACCAAGTCAGAGCAACCCACTTCCACAGCCTTAGCAGCAAAAGCGAACAAGTCAAGCTGACCCGGAGTGGTCAGGTTGGCAGGAACGGAAACATCCCCCACCTTGTTCTTGATGGTACCCAGCAGGGCAACCTTGTGACCAGCAGCAGTCAGCATAGCGTCCATGAGGAAAGCGCTAGTGGTCTTGCCGTTAGTACCAGTAACAGCATGGCAGGTCAGCTTCGCAAACGGATCCTTATAGAAAATCTTTGCAGCTTCCAGACGGGCGGCCTTCACATCGGAAACCTGAATCCACTTGGAAGCAAGTCCCTCGGGAGCCACAGACTCGCTTACCACAGCAACCGCACCTGCAGCCACTGCGTCACGAGCGAATACGTCATAGTTAGGAGCCGGCATCGAGAAAAACAGGTCACCAGACTTCACGCGGCGGGAATCGTCGCACAAACCACGAACATTCATGTTCTTCATCAAAGTTTCAGAAAGCATTAGCCTTTCTCCTTCAACGTCAGTTTGCAAACTTGCCCTTTACTCAATACTTCATCGGCCTTCGGGGATTGGGCAACAACGCGACCCTTGCCGGTAAATTCAACCTTCATGCGGACGTTACTTGCCACTTCCATAGCATCCTTCAGGGAAAGGCCCTTGAAGTTAGGCATACGGCTACCGTCCACATTACCGAGGAAAAGTACGAGTCCCAAGGAATCGCCCATATCGCGACGCATGGAGATTACGCGACCATTTTCTTCGGAGCCTTCAAAATGAATCTTGCAGTTCTTTGCAGCAGCCAGCTGTTTTGCATCAGCGGCCATCATGCCGGTATAGTCATCATCACAGGGGGAATTCTGATCCACCACTGCCATACTATGAGACAGGGGGGAAAGATCCGGATGATAATAGGCGCCTTCCATAATGCGACGGAAGATAGGGCCAGCAGAATTACCACCATGATGCTGTGCGGTCTGAGGATCATCCACCAGAACCATGCAGACAAAGCGAGCGTCTTCAACAGGAGCAAGACCGATAAAGGAAGCTACCTGATGATCGCGATCGTACTTGCGAGTTTCCCGGTTGTACTTTTCTGCAGTACCAGTCTTTCCGCCGAATACCACATCAGGAATCTTCTTGCTCATGACCTTCTTAGCAGTACCGTTATTCACCACGCGATGGAGCATCTTGCGAATCTCTGCAGCAGTCTTTTCGGAAATCACGCGACGGACGGTATCCGGCTTGGACTTTTCCACCAGTTCGCCCTTAGAGTCGCGCCATTCCTTCACAATCTGAGGAACCATCAGGTAACCGCCATTGGCAACAGCGGAATAAGCCATCACCAGCTGGATAGGAGTCGCCATCAAAGCATGGCCAAAACCCATGGTCTTCAAGGTACGATCATCACGAGTCAGTTCGTAAGGCTGGTAAAGCTTTCCGGATTCTTCACCATAAAGATTTTCAGAAGTCTTCATGCCAAAGCCGAAGTTACGTGCCATACGGTAAAGCTTATCGGCACCCACCTTGTCGGCAATCTTTCCAAACACGATGTTAGAAGACTGCACCATGGCTTCACCCATATCCATGTCGCCATAGACGTGGGTATCGCAAATCTTTTCGGAACGTTCACTCCATTTCCAGCACTTGCCTTCGTCGGCGAAAATCGTGTCAGGAGAAACAATTCCATTTTCAAGAGCAGCAGCAGCGGTCACCACCTTGAAGGTAGAGCCCGGTTCGTAAGACATTGCCACAATGTCGTTCTTGGACATACGACCCACCACCTGCTTCTTGGAGTTGGGATCGTAAGTGGGATAGCTTGCCATAGCAAGGATTTCGCCAGTGTAAGGATCCACCACCACAGCACTAGCGCTTGTAGCCATGAATTCTTCCACGCCCTGCTTCAGAGCATTTTCCACAATTTCCTGCATGTTCTTGTCGATGGTCAGCACCAGGTTCTTACCCGGTTCTGCTTCGGCAACATTTTCAGAACGGCCGTAAATTTCGTTGCGGCGAGCATCCTGATAGCTGAGGCGGAAACCTTCATTACCGCGAAGACGGGAATCGAACATACGTTCAACACCCATAGAACCGATGCCATTGTAACCCACCTTGCCCACAATCTGGGAAGCAAGCTTTCCCTGCAGGAAGATGCGGGTAAAGTCCGTTGCATTTTCGTTGTCGCGGAGGTTATCAGCGAACACCACGCCGTTACGGTCCATAATCATACCGCGTTCAGCGTACACGTTCTTAGTCTGGGTCACCATGTTCTTGGTTTCCTGCTGGTAGACTTCACGATTCAACACCTGAATGTTGAAAGTCTGGAAAGCAAGAACGCCAACCACGCCCAGCACGAACATGCGGCAAATTCCGATGGGGCTAGTATTCAGGAAATTCATCGAGAACCTCCTACAATACGAACCTTAGTGGGAACGTCATTCAATCCCAGTTCCCACCCCTCGGAAGCGTTCAACAAGTATTCCAAGGAAGAAAGCTTGTTGATTTCCAGTTCCTGAGTCAGCACATCGCGCTGAAGCTGGTTAATCTGGACAGACAGCTTATGGGACTGTTCATAAAGTGCATTGGTACGATTCTGCATGTACAAAGGCAGAATCATATAGCAGCCAGCCACCAGGACAGCAATCACAAACAACCGCACGATATTGCGGTTCGAAGTAACGGCAGGCTTTGTGTTCTCTACAGCACTCATACCTTCTCGTACACTCTCAGTTTTGCAGAGCGAGCTCTGCTGTTCTTTGCGATTTCGTCATTGGTCGGGAGAATCGGCTTGCGATTCACCTTCTTCAAACGTTGATGGTTACCACCACACATGCATACCGGCAAATGTTCCGGACAAATGCATGCCTTTTCAAATTCAGCACAAGTATCCTTGACGCAGCGGTCTTCCACAGAGTGATAACTCATAACTACCAGACGACCGCCCACCTTGAGGCAGTTTACCGCAGCACGGATGCTGTCTTCAATCTGGCGGAGTTCGCCATTCACTTCCATACGAACAGCCTGGAACACGCGAGCGAGCAAGCTGTTGGCATCGCGACGCTTATCCGGGAAAACCGCTTCCACCACTTCCTTAATGTCGCTGGGAAGAATATCGCGGCCAGCGTCACCAGTAGCCTTAGCCACTTCAATAATGCGGGTAGCCAGTTTGAAGGCACGATCCATATCGGCATTCTTGCGGAGAGCTTCTGCCAGGTCGTCTGCGGAAACCGTACGGAGCCATTCCTGTGCGGAAACTTCTTCGCGACGATCCATACGGAGATCCAGCGGATTGTTGCCAACGAAAGTGAAGCCACGAGAGGAATCATCCACCTGATGGCTGCTGATGCCCAAATCATAAAGGACACCATCCAGAGAATCCACTTCAATTTCTTCGCCCAGCTTACCAAAAGGAACCGGATGAACAATAAACTTGGGAGCTACACCAGCCAAGCGCTTGGTAGCAAACTTCACGGCGTCATCGTCGCGATCAAAAGCGTGCAAGGTGCCAGCAGCAGAAAGGCGAGTTGCAATAGCGTAGGAATGACCGCCACCGCCCAGGGTGCAGTCCACGAAAGTTCCGTCGGCAAGCACGTCGTTTGCCTTGTTCAGCTCGGAACCCGCTTCAATAC
Source organism: Fibrobacter sp. UWEL (assembly GCF_900142535.1). Classification (NCBI taxonomy): domain Bacteria; kingdom Pseudomonadati; phylum Fibrobacterota; class Fibrobacteria; order Fibrobacterales; family Fibrobacteraceae; genus Fibrobacter; species Fibrobacter sp. UWEL. The sequence continues at coordinate 135,348 of NZ_FRBE01000003.1, read as the reverse complement.
GCAAGCCCTGCAGGCACTGCATGAGCATGACGGGATCGTGATAGAATACGCCGCCTTCAACGCCTGCAATTGCAGCCGCAGAAATTTCATTTGTATGTAAGGATTTTACTTGAGGATCATTTTTGGACATTCGATCCCCCCGCAAAACCAGCATTAAAACAGAGCTTGTTGAATAGAGCCTTAGCTTCTTCGGTCTGAGAAGCAAGCTTGGCCTCGTACTTGTCTGTGTTCCACAATTCCAGAGACTTGCCGCGGTATTCGACGAAAGTAATGCTGTTCGTCAATTCGGCATACTGAATCTTGTCCTTAGGAAGCAAGATTCGATTCTGGCCGTCCAGCTCCACCAGGGAGGAACGGAGTCCCAGTCTGAATTGTTCTGCTAGTTCGCGGTCGGACCATTGATCCAACTCGTTCATGAACGACTCGTATTCTGACGGTACGAACAAACGAAGTCTTCCGTCTGCCCATAAAGTCAATACGAACTCCGTACCGTCTTCTGCGGTCAATTGACGACGGAATTCCCGAGGGAAGGCGCACCTACCCTTTCCGTCGATAGCCGACTTGGCTTGACCTATAAAACGTTTACGTTCGTTCATTACACACTATTCCATTACAAGTACACAACACATGGAATTAAAAACACACAGGGTAAATATACCCACTTTGCCCCACTTTGGCAAGATTGTATACCATTTTCTTACACTCTCGCCCCACAACCACCCACCGAGGTCCGATTTCACCACTTTTCACCCCTCCAGAAGCACTAAAAAATCGTACCTCCACCGTAGGTCCGGCCACGTTTTAGTGAACAAAAAGTCACTTATTTTCTAATTTCTCATCGAAAATTCCCCACAAGGCCCCACCAAATGATCCTGCGAACCCCACTTTTCTACCCCCAATTCCACTGCATCGCCGACAAATGCACCGACACTTGTTGCGTAGGCTGGGAAATCGACATTGACGAGGCCACGCTGGCTAAATACCGCCAGTATTCAAAAACAGGCGCGGATCAGGCCCGCAAGGCCTTCGGAAAAAAACTTCTGGAAAATATTGAGGATGGGCACTTCAAGCTTTTGCCGGGAGACCGCTGTCCTTTCTTAAAAGAAAACGGTCTCTGCGACATGATTTGCCATCTGGGAGTCAACGGCACCGATCTGGACGAATCCGGAGAAAGCATTCTCAGCAATATCTGCCGAGAACACCCCCGCTTCGTGGAAGTCTACGGCGACATTATGGAAAAAGGCCTAGGCCTCTGCTGCGAAGAAGCGGTAAGACTATTGCTGACCTCCCCGTGTCATCCCCGACCTGATCGGGGATCTAGCCTTCTCCCTCTTATCGAAAGCGAAATAGACGAAGCCCCAGATGAAATGCCAGAAGGCGTAGAAGAAGCCCGCGACGCCATCTTCCAGGAACGTGAAACTATTTTCGGGATCCTTAATAATAAGAGCATCCCTCTGAATCAGCGCCTCCTCGAAGTTCTAGACTTCGCCGTAGCCGTCTCCGACTATGAAGAACCGGAAGAGCCCAGTCTCTCCGAACAGGCCATACATCAGACGTGGATTGAAATTCTGGGCGAAGGGGAAAGTTTTGGACCAGCCTGGGATGCCGCCTACGAACGCATGATTCGCAAAGGCTGGCCCACCACATGTCATTGCGAGCATAGCGAAGCATTCGCTTTCTCAGACGATGACGGCGCACGTATTGTAGCCTACCTGATTTTCCGCTATTACGCCAAGAGCCTTTTTGACGGTGACGGGCTGACCAAAGTCCAGTTCGCCATTTACTTCTGGATTATGCTGAAACAATTCGGTGAAGAACTTTCCGCAGATTCACCCGCAGGTGCATCGGATCTTACCCGCAAAATCAACGCCGTAAAACTTCTGAGCAAACAGACGGAATACTCCGAAGAGATTATGGAAATCCTGGCGGATAATTTCTTCCAGAACGAAGTATTCTGTCCGGGTCAATTCCGTAATATTATATCCCGCATGTCATCCTCGACCTGATCGAGGATCTAGAGGTCCGCTTCTAGCAATGATTATATCAGCCAGCATCCGCACGGACATTCCAGCTTTCTATTCCAGATGGTTCTTGAATAGAATCCGCGACGGTTATGTGCTGGTTCGCAATCCCTACAATCAGGATTACATCACCCGCTACGAGCTGGCCCCAAGCGTTGTGGATTGCCTATTCTTCTGCACAAAGAATCCGACTCCACTCCTCCCCCATCTAGATGAGCTTGCTGCCTACCGCTGGATGTGGCACGTAACCCTCACGCCCTACGGCAAGGACATTGAGCCCAACGTTCCCGACAAGAGATTTATCGTGGAACAATTCCAGAAACTCTCGGAAATGGTCAACGCCCACAATGGCGGAGAGGACGCAGTCCAGTGGCGTTACGACCCCATCTGCATTACAGGCCGTTACACCGTCGAGCAGCACGTCAAGTCCTTCGAAGTCATGGCCGCCCTTCTGGAAGGCTACACCCGCACCTGTATCATCAGCTTCGTGGACATTTATAATTGCGTCACCAAGAACTTTCCGGAACTTCGCCCCGTCTCCTGGGAAGATCAAGTGACCATTACAAAAGCCTTCGTAGAAATCGGCCGCCAGCACAACATTACCATCAAGACCTGTGTGGAAAACGCCGCCCTTGCGGAATTCGGCGCAGACTGCAGCGGATGTTCCACACCCGCAGTTTTTGAGCAAGCCTTGGGTTTACTACAGCATGGCCTCACTTTCTCGCCACCGAAAAAGAAATACGCCCGCGAGGAATGTTCCGCCTGCGTGGTAGGCGGCGACATCGGCAACTACAGCAACTGTCCCCACCTCTGCAGATACTGCTACGCCAACTACGGCAAGGGCCAAGTGCTAAGCAAGCATAATATGCACGACCCCGACTCACCACTCCTTATCGGGAATGTGAAGCCAGACGAAATCATCCACCAGGCAAAACAAATTTCCTGGATAAAGAAAAAGCCCAGCGTTCAGCCGGACTTATTCCAATAATCTCGCGGCAACATCCCGCAACAATTATAAACTGATAAACTTGCGCATTCCAAGGACTGTTGCCACCCCGCAAACAGCAAGCGAAAGAACCAGCGTCATCACAGGCACCATCAAATTTTGCAGGAAAGTTTGGTACCCGAACTGCACCAAAAGCAACAACGGAACAATAAAGAACAAGGTGCCTTGAGTAGCAGCCCTTACGGTCTTCGCCTTCAACGAAAGCAATAGTGAGAAGGCGTTCACCAAAAGGCAAGCAGACATGGAGCCGAGAATGGCGGCAACCGCGATGCAACCGCTAACAGAATCCATATGCACCGCAAAATACACCAGCTGGCAAAACAAAGAAAATATCAAAGGGAACGGCAACACTGCAAGAAGCTTACCCCAGAACAAATCCGCAGGCTTTACAGGAGAAAGCTGCAGCAACTCCAGGGAGTTTCTTTCACGTTCACCGGCAAAGCTATCGGCAGCAAGGGGCGCACCCATAGGCGCCATGAGGCAACCTAGCAATAGCATCATGTATCCTTCCATGCCCTGCATAATCTGCCCGCCATAGCGAGACACTGCAATTCCTTGAGATGCAGCTAACAGTACCGGTGGAATCACAAAAGGAATCCAGAAGCGGGGCTCCCGGAAAATCAATCGCAGCTCATGTTTAAGAACGTGAAGAATCATGCAAATTGCTTCGCAATTTAGTTATGAGTTACGAAGTACTAAGTACGAAAGGATTCACTACCCTAGTGCCATCTCATAATTCATAACTCATACTTCGTAATTCAAGAAATTAAAGCAACGCTTTAATTTCTTGTCAGCGTCTTGTACTTGATGGGCTTGGGGTTTTCCGCATCTTCGCCCAGACGCTTGCGGCGATCTGCTTCGTATTCGCTCCAGTTACCTTCGAACCAGACAACCTTGGAGTCGCCTTCGTAAGCAAGGATATGAGTTGCGATACGGTCCAGGAACCAGCGGTCATGGGAGATGATCACGGCGCAGCCTGCGAACTTGAGGATTGCCTGTTCCAAAGCCTGGAGGGTTTCGATATCCAAATCGTTGGTAGGTTCGTCCAGGAACAACAGGTTGCCGGGCTGCTGCAGGTTCTTAGCCATGAGAACGCGGTTACGTTCACCACCAGACAGAGTGTTCAGTTTCTTCTGCTGGGCAGCGCCCGTAAAGTTGAACAAGCCACAGTAAGCGCGGCCATTCATCTTGCGGTCGCCCACCATAATTTCGTCGCAGCCACCGGTAATGGATTCCCAAACGGTCTTGGTATCATCCAGAGAATCACGGCCCTGTTCCATACTAATGATCTGGACAGTTTCGCCAATCTTCAAGGTACCGCCATCGGGCTTTTCAGAGCCGGTAATCATCTTAAAGAGAGTGGTCTTACCAGCGCCGTTGGGACCGATAATGCCCACGATACCAGAGCGAGGCAGACTGAAGTTCAAATCGTCGAAGAGCACCTTTTCACCAAAGGCCTTCTGCAGGTGTTCTGCCTGAATAACGATGTCACCCAGACGGTTACCGTTAGCAATGTGGATCTGAGCCACATTGATCTTTTCTCTAGAATCTTCAGCAAGAAGTTCTTCGTAAGCCTTAAGACGAGCCTTATTCTTGGCCTGGCGAGCCTTCGGGCTCTGCTTGACCCATTCCTGTTCACGAGCCAGGCGCTTCTGACGGTCAGATTCGCCCTTTTCTTCGTTCTTCATGCGATCAAGCTTCTGGTCCAGCCACTGAGCATAGTTACCTTCCCAAGGAATGCCGCGACCGCGGTCGATTTCAAGAATCCAACCGGTAACATTATCCAGGAAGTAACGGTCATGGGTCACGAGAATGACGGAACCCTTGTATTCACGAAGGTGACGTTCCAGCCATGCAACAGTTTCTGCATCCAGATGGTTGGTAGGTTCGTCCAGCAAAAGCAGGTCCGGTTCTTCAAGCAGCAGGCGGCACAGAGCCACACGGCGCTTTTCACCACCGGAAAGGTTGGTCACCGGCCAGTCACCCGGCGGGCAACGGAGGGCGTCCATAGCAATTTCAATATTGCGGTCCAGGCTCCACAGGTCCTGAGCGTCGATGATGTCCTGAAGCTTTGCCTGTTCATCCAGGAGCTTGTTCATTTCATCATCTTCCATCGGTTCCGCGAACTTCATGGAGATTTCGTTAAAGCGATCCAGAACGGCCTGCTTCTTAGCCACAGCCTGCATCACGTTTTCCTTAACGGTAAGGTTCGGATCCAGCTGGGGTTCCTGGGGCAGGTAACCTGCGGTACGGCCCGGTTCAATCCAAGCTTCGCCCTGGAATTCCTTATCGATACCAGCCATAATACGCAGAAGCGTAGACTTACCAGCACCGTTCTGACCGATAATACCAATCTTAGCGCCATAGTAGAAGCTAAGGGAGATGTCCTTCAAGACTTCCTTGTTGGGGTAAGACTTGCACATCTTATACATGTAGAATACAAACTTTTCTGCTTTATTATCGGCCATATAATCCTCGTTTTTATCTAAGGGCAAAATATAGAAAAATCAGCTATTCCAATACGCAGGGAATGGCTTCTTCTTCCAGCCATTGGCCATTCTTGCAGGTATAGAGGAGCCAGTGATCCTTATCGTAAATCTTCCAGCCTTCTGTAGAACCGCCACACTGCATATTCAAGTTTTCAATATTGCTGATGGTAATGTTGGCGCCACCTTCATAGCAGTCCGTGGCATATTCCCACACGATGGTATCTGCGGCAACGCTGGAGGAAGAAACTGCCACAGGCAACGTACTGGAAGAAGAAATCGCAGCCGGAACTACGCTGCTGGAGCTTACAGGGGTTTCCACCGGAGTCCCTGTAGGGCTACTGGGAGAGCTATCGCTGTCCCCGCAAGCAACAAGACCAAGGGTTACAAAAGAAATTGCACTGAATGCAAGAATACTCTTTTTCATCATATCTCCTAACAAAAAATACCGCGGGAAAATCCGCGGTATCAAGATAACTTTTTTGAATCAGCCCGTCTCAAGAACTAGCGATTGTTCAAGTAATCCAGAACTTTTTGGGTCAAGTCGTTTTCCTTCTTCCAGAAAAGAACGGCACCCGTAGCACGATCCACCACCATGTCGTAACCTTCCTGCAGGGCAATTTCATTTACAGCCTTGCGGATCAACTGGATAATGGGACCGCTGACCTTTTCGTTTTCAGAAATCAGTTCACCCTTACGTCCATAGACGCGGTCAATGAAGTTTTTCAGTTCCGTATCCTTCTTGGCGTATTCCGCTTCCAGTTCACGCTTCTTTTCGTCAGAAAGCATAAGAACCTGCTTGTCCAACTTTTCCTTAATGGCGGAAAGTTCCTTCTGCAGCAAGTTACCCTGCTGTTCCCACTTTGCCACCTGACGGTCGTATTCTTCCTGAGCCTTCTTGGTACCCTTGTAACCATCGAAGATCAGCTTGGAATCCACATGGGCAATACGCAGGCCGTCTTCAGCAAAACTTGCGCTTGTGCCCAGCAGGGTCACCAAAGAAATCAGAACCAACAACTTTTTCAGCATAAGAGCTCCTTTTCGCCTCGGTTAGAATCCCTGACCGATCACGAAGTTGAATTCCATGTCGCCCACCTTTTCGCGAGTAGTGCCGCTGTAGGTTTCACCCTTATCCAGAGGCCATGCGAAATCGAAGCCGATAATACCCAGCATAGGAACAACCACACGGAAACCGAAACCAATATCCTTCTTCAGGCTAGTGGGATCCCATTCAGCAAGCGGGCTACGGGAAGGTTCATCCACCTTAGACTTACGAGTAATGCGATCACCGAACACGTTACCAGCATCAAAGAAGAAGGGCAACAGGTAGAAGGTCTGGGGAACAAGGCCCAGCTGGAGTTCAGCACCTACATACTGGAAGCTACGACCCAGACGGCTATAACCGATAGAGCCAGAGCTGTAACCACGCATCATGCCTTCGTAGCCCATGACGCCACCCATAGAGTACAGAATTCGATTCTGCAGGCGGTCACCCATAATGATGCCATATTCGTTAGTCAAGGCGAGAGTCAGACGATCGCGGAAGATGGGGAACCACCACTTCACGGTCAGTTCCGTCTTCACGAAGTTGAAGTCACTGCCGAACATCTTGTCAGCCCACTGCACGTCAAGAACGTAGCGAGAACCATCGGTGGGGAACTGAGGCAGGTTCTTGTCATCACGAAGCAGACGGAAGTTCAAGGAGGATTCGATACCGGTATTAACAACGTAACTACCCGGAATATTCTTACCCTGCTTGTTCATGAGCCAGCTGTAACCAATCTGACCGTAGAAGTAGTCATCAGGCCACTTCAGGCGCTTACCCAGGTAGACGCTACCACCGTAACGGGTAATATCCGGTTCATCGTAGTCTTCCATGTTCCACCAGGTGTAGCTCAAGCTGGCACCCAAGGTAATGGGCTTATCCAAGAGCCAGGGTTCCTGGAAGCTGATAGAAGCACTCTTCTTGTCCGTACCATATTCAACGCTGAGAGATGCAGCCTGGCCGTCACCCATACAGCAGTTAGGAATAGAAATACTTGCAGTACCCACAAGTCCATCGCTCTGGCTATAGGATACGCCAAGGCTGAACTGACCCGTACCAGCTTCCTTTTCCTGCACGGCAAAGTCAAGATCCACTTCCTGTTCACCCACCACCTTAATGTCGGGGATAACCATGTCGAAGTAGTTCAACTGCATGATTTCACGGAAGGAACGTTCCAGAGAAGACTGGCGGTAGGTGTCACCCGGGAACAGGCGGACTTCACGACGGATCACCTTTTCGTTAGTCTTGGTGTTGCCGTGGATATGAACCTTATGGATCTGGGCGGGCAGGCCTTCCGTCAACTTGTAGGACAGGTTCACCACGGAGTCATTTTCGAAAGTACGTTCTTCTTCGTACTGAGCAAACAGGTAACCATCTTCACGATATGCTTCCAGAAGAGCCTTCTTGGATGCATCGTACAGATACTGGTCGAACACCATGCCACTATCCAGACGGAAGGCGTACTTCAACATCTGGTCGTTCAGCACTTCGTTACCGGAGAAGTGGAGACCACCCATATAGTAACGACGGCCCTCGTTCATATGGATATGAACAATAATGGCACTGGAAGTCTTGATCTGGTCATACTTGTTCAGCATGGGGCAAAGATCTTCAATCATGTAGCGGACCAGCAACTTGTCTTCGTACTGGGTACGCTTCTTGATCTTCAGCAAGGAATCAATCTTGGGGTTGCTCCACTTCTGACCTTCCACTCTGGACAGCCATTCCTTACGGGAATCCTCGTAACGGATAATATCGTTCAAGTACTTCCAGGCATCTTCCTCAGACTTGACCTTGGGCATAGGACGAGTCACCCACTGTTTTTCGCCAATGCGGCGATGGTTACGGAAGAGATGGGTAACCTGCATGGTAGGCTTGCCCGCCATCTTATAGAACACCGAGGAAGTATCTTCCAGGGAAGAATTGATCAAAGTATAGAGAGGTTCCAGTTTTTCGCCCAGGGGAACCATACGGCCCATATAGAACAGGCAGGTAGAGTCCGGCAGATATTCAGCGCTATATTCAGTCAGTTCTGCATCAAGGTAACCAAAGTGACGAATGGCGTTCAGCACCGTGTCGCGGTCCGCATTGAAAACCACTTCCTTAAATTCGCCACCGCCCCACCACTGGTCCTGCTTGGTCAGCATATGATCCAGAATATCTTCGCGGGGAACGTTGTCATTGCCCTGAATATCAAATTCGCGAACCTTGACCTTTTCACCTTCACGAACAATGAAAGTCACCATATTGCGATTTTCATCCACAGGAGTTTCGCGATAGCCCACTTCTGCCAGCAGGTAACCTTCAGAACGATAATGTTCCAAAATAGCCTGACGGTCACGTTCCAACTGGCTCTTACTATACACACGACCCGGAATCAGGCGGATCTTCAAGCGCAAATCGTCTTCAGAAACTTCGTCAGCGCCATCGATCACGGCAGTATCAAGAGCAGGAAGTTCCTTCACCTTGAAGATCAAGTCCACATCCGTGCCCTCGCCCACATAATCCACCCAGGCAGTCACATCGTCAAACAAACCAGATTCGTACAAGGAAGTCACAGAAGACTGAACCTTTTCAGAAAGTGCAGAAGGAGCATAATTCTGTCCATCACGGATACCAATTCGGCTCAGAACCGAACGTTCATCCATATGGACCATACCTTCCACCTTCACCTTGTGGATCTTATTTTCAGCCATATAACTTTCGGACATTTCCGACATATCCAAAAGCTGTGCCTGGGCAAAACCAACCACCATCAACAGTACAAAAAGCAAGCGGGACTGCAGAATAAACCTACCTATCACGAAAAAAAAGACAATTTCGGCAACAAAGATACAAAAACCCAACTTTCCAGACCACAGCCAACCAGGAAAAAGCCCCCTAAAGAAACCCCTCAGGACAATAAAGGTTCGTAATTATTTTGTACGTAATAAGAATTACCTTTTTTCGCAATAAAAAACATCGCCGCCAGCGAAGCGCAGGGAGCGGAGCGAAGGGACTAGTTACCGCCGAGCCCCACCCGAGGCAAACCCACAGCAAACCCGCAGCAAACTCGCGGCAAACCCCAAATCAACCCGACGAAACAAAGATGAACTACAGGCGACCAACCAGCAAACTAGAAGAACGAACCCTTCACGCCCACAGCCACAGTCCACTGCTGTCCAAAATCAGACCAATCGGGAGCGTCCCACTGGCGCATGGGCTTTTCATCGTACTCGTCCTTAGAGTTGGAGTTGGACTTGTCGTGAATAGGAATACTTACTGCAAAATACACGGGGAAGTCCGTATCGGAAAATTCGATACCATAGGCAAGAGCCGCAGACCAGGCCTTATGATCCGGATCCGGACGAGGATCGTACTTGCCTTCCGTTTCAGAAGAAATCCAGGCTACACCCAGCGGAGCAGAGAAACTCAGGCCGAAGGACTGCACAATTCCCGGACGTCCACGATAACCGTAGGCAATGGAACCACCTACGCTGGGCGGCGTATAGGCGCCAAGGTCGTTTTCGCCATAAGCCTTGAATCGATACTTGAACCGGTCTCCCTTATGGTCCAAGTCCTTCCAGTAGGAATCGTTAAATTCGTTTTCCCCGGAGAACAGGTGCATGGCAAAAGGATGGGTATAAGTCAAGCCGTAAAGCCAGATGCCCTTATCCGTATCGCGGCTATAGTCCCAGCCCAAGGTCAAGCTGTACAAGCCAGAACCCTTCTGGAAACTGCTAGGCAGAATTTCCTTACCACCATCAGTACCGCGCTTAATGTCGTACTGTCCCGTAGGAATACTCAAACTGGCGGAAAGAGATGCTGCGCCACCACTACCAATGGTCTTGCTAAAGTCAAAGGACACGTCCCCCAGACCGCCTGTGGTGCGATCGGTAGGATTCTGGTTGCTTCGATACTGCACTTCACCCTGATGACTCATCATGGGAATGCTCACGCCCAGTTTCGTAGACCAGGTGGGCTTCACGGACAAATGGGGCGTAAAGGTCATGCTGGAGAAATTCTGGCCCACTGCATACTTGGTAAAGGCTTCCACTTCCAGATAACCACCAGAGACGCCCTGGCCAATCCACTTAATACCGTCGCCGGAACCGCCACCAGAGCCACCAGCACCGCAGCCACCAATGGACTGCCACGGAGTAGCAACTTCAACAGGAGCCTTATAGCCAACAAAGCCTGCGATAGAGGCCAACAGGGCCACGCCAGCAATTCCGCAAATCTTTCTGTAATCAAATTTCATCGAGAGCCTCACGGAAGTTCCAGCATAAAGCCGTTTTGATAACCAGTGGCAAGGAACTTTCCATCAGGAGAGCGTCCGCCAGTCATAGGAACAGGAGCAATTTCAATTACAGAACCCACCCACTGCATAGCCAAGTCAGCAGGAGCGTTTGCATCCAGGGAAATTTCGCGCATAACCGTACGGCCCAGGCTTCCATCCTGAGTTTCGGCCAAGGACAAATCACCCTTAACGAAGAAATTATTTTCAGAGACTTCAGTCCAAGTCACAAAGAGACGTGCACCATACTTGAACCAATGGGGCTGCATAGGCTCGCCCATCATGTCAGAAGAACGTTCCATTTCTACAGCGGTTGCATTTGCATCCAGCTTTTGGATGTAAGACTTCATGACAGTGCTGTTACCCATGATCTTAACAGCATTGAACACGATGAATTTGCCGTCCGGGGAAATCATAGGACTATCAGGAGTCCAGTTTTCCTTCTGCATTTCTGCGGGTTTCTTCAGCTTGACCGTCTTTTTCACGCCGCCGTTGGCAAAATCCACAAAGTTGATTTCGCTCTTGGTGTCCACATAAACCAGACGAACATTTTCGGTACCGAAGAATCCCTGTACCGTAGTGTCGGAAGCCGTAGTATCCAGATCCGTTACAGAAGGATCCACCCACAAATGGGGAGTGGTAAATTCGCCAAGGCCCTTATCTACAAGCCAGAATTGCTTATGGTCGCTCATGCGGGCGGCAAAGATACCGTAATCCAGATCAGTACATCCCTTGGAGCCTTCGCTATCCACACCTCGAGTAGCAACCACGAAATTAGGATGAGTACTCCATTCCGGATCCTGGAACTGGCAATCCGTGGAGTCCATCATTAAGTACCAAACTACTTCGTTATCCTGGTTGGTCACCGTCAAACGGTCGTGTTGCACCACTTGACGAGTGGTATAGTTGGAATCCTTAGGGGTTACATTCAGGACGCCACCAAAATTCAACCACAGCATGGCACCGGGATAATTTGCCGTATCCTGAGAAATAGACGGATTGCAAATCTGCTTGCCGCTGTTAATGGCACGAACCGTTCCAATTTCTGAACTGGACCCAGATGCGGGGGCAGAAGAGGACTCCTCAAACTGCTCAGGTTCATAAACACAGGCAGAAAGGCCAAGAGCTAGTAATAATGTAGACGTAATTAAATACTTCATCGAAATGAAATATATAAAAAGCCTATTTTTCGGAAGACCACTCTATTTTCTTTTTGCGGACAAAACGGCCATAAATGCAGACCAGTACGATTCCAGTGACAAGCCAGCTGATGGGATAGCAGAACATAAGGGCCTTGAAGGTTCCAAACTTGGGGAACATGACAAAAACCCAGGAAATACGGATTCCACAAATACCAAACACACAAATTAATGTGGGCAGCATGGATTTTCCCATACCGCGAAGGGCACCGGAACTCACATCGATCAGCACGTTAATAAACTCCAGGCCGATGACAATGTACACGCGATACATGCCCGTTGCGATGGTAGCTTCGTCATTGGTAAAAATGGAAAGGATGGGGTGATAGAATATGCTGGTCAAGGCGCCCAGTGCAAAAGTGGACAAGCCCGACAGCAAAAGAGTCCAGCGGACAACCTTCTTGCAACGTTCCAGATTTCGGGCCCCATAGTTCTGCCCCACAAAGGTAACGCAGGCGTGACCGAAGGAAGCAAGCCAGAAGTAAACGATTAATTCCGGGTTCATGGCCACGGCGGAAGCTGCCACCGCCGTAGAGCCCAAGCTGTTAATTGCAGACTGGATACACACGTTACTGAAGGAGAATAATGCACCCTGCACACCGGCGGGCAAGCCAATCTTTATGATGCGTCCCAGAATCCAGGGTGTAAAACGCATTTTCCAGAAATTAAACTTGAAGGGCCCCGTTTCCCGTCTCAGGAATACCAGTAAGGTTACAGAGCTGATCACGTTGGCAATGACCGTCGCGATGGCAACGCCATCCACATCCATATGGAAGCCCACCACAAAGAGGATGTTTAAAACCAGGTTGATTGCACCTGCAACCAGCAGCACATAGAAAGGTCGCTTGGTATCCCCCTTACTTCTCAGGAGGGCTGCACAGAAATTGTACAGCATGATAAAGGGCATTCCCATGAAGTAAATGCGGAAGTAGAGAATCGCCTGATCCAGAATATCGGCGGGGGTAGAAATTGCGGTAAGGATAGGACGGGCAAAGAATATCCCGATAAGTCCCAGCAGGACTCCACAGGCTAGGGACACAGCCACCGAGGTATGTACCCCTCGGGAAACAGAACGGGGGCGCCCTTCCCCAAGGGCATTGGCCACCACCACATTTGCCCCGATGGAAAGACCCACAAAAAGGTTCACCATCAGGTTGATAACGAAGGTATTGGCACCCACGGCAGCCAGGGCAGCATCGCCGGCAAACTTCCCCACCACAGCAACGTCAGCGGAATTAAACAGCTGTTGAAAGATGGAACTGGCAGCCAGGGGAATGGCAAACTTAAGGATCTTATCCCATATCGAGCCCGAGAGCAAGTCCATGTTTTTCGAGTTTGCCATAGTTGAGGCCAAATTTAGCTAATTGAGAACTACACGGAAAGTCCCTTTTTACTAACTTTGTTGCGTAAAAATTAAACCGGAGATTATCATGGGTTTTAAATGTGGTATCGTAGGCTTGCCCAACGTAGGCAAGAGCACCATCTTTAACGCAATTACCAACGCAGGCGCCGAAGCCGCCAACTATCCCTTCTGCACCATCGACCCCAACGTGGGTATGGTGAACGTTCCGGATGCACGTCTGGATGCTCTGGTAAAAGTTTACAACCCCAAGTCCATCGTTCCCGCCGTTACCGAATTCGTGGACATCGCAGGTCTGGTGAAGGGCGCTGCCCAGGGCGAAGGCCTTGGCAACCAGTTCCTCACCCACATCCGTGAATGCCAGGCCATTATGGAAGTGGTCCGCTGCTTTGATGACGGCGACATCGTTCACGTCCACGGCTCCGTTGATCCGGTTCGTGACGTGGATATTATCGAAACTGAACTGATCCTGAAGGATTTGGAATCCGTTGAAAAGCGCTTGGCTACCGAAGCAAAGAACGCCCGTATGGGTGGTGCCGAAGCCAAGGCTCGTCTGGCTGCTTGCGAAAAGCTCCGTGACGCCTTCCAGGAAGGTAAGGCTGCCCGCGGCCTCGTGGGTGAATCCGAAGAAATGGATCAGGTGATCAAGGATCTGGCCCTCCTCACTGCAAAGCCCCTGTTCTACTGCGCCAACGTGAAGGAAGACGACATCCTCACCGGCAACGCTTACGTGGAAGCCCTGAAGGAATACGCTGCAAAGAACGGTCACGAAGTGATCATGATCAGCGGCAAGATCGAAGAAGAACTTTCCCAGATGGAACCCGCCGATAAGGTGGAATTCCTGAAGGACCTGGGCCTTGAAGAATCTGGCCTGGACGCAGTGGTCCGTAAGGGTTACGAAATCCTGGGCCTCCGCACCTTCCTTACCGCAGGCGAAAAGGAATGCCGTGCATGGACCTTCGAAGCTGGCTTCAAGGCTCCCCAGTGCGCAGGTGTCATCCACTCCGACTTCGAACGCGGCTTCATCCGTGCAGAAACCCTCTCCTTCGCTGACTTCGAAAAGTACGGCAGCTGGAACGCCGCTAAGGAAGCAGGCGTACTCCGTACCGAAGGTAAGGAATACGTGGTGCAGGACGGCGACATCATGCTGTTCCGCTTCAATGTGTAATAAGCGCGAGGCGCGAGATTATATTCTGAAGAGGGAGTTTACTCCCCTTCAGACAAAAAAGAATGGTCCCAAAGCGATGCTTTGAGGACCAATTCTTTTTAGGGGTTCCAAGGGGAGAACATCCCCTTGCATCTCTTTATACTTTAAACCTTAAGCTTTTTTCGCAGCCCTACGAGCTTTCAGTTCCACAACGATCGGTCGAATGATGGAGGCCAGGTTCATTGCGGTTCCGAAGAAAATCATGAACGTAGCCGCATAAAGTCCAACGCCAGGTTCCACCTTCAGGATAGGAACACCGACAGCGCCGCTCACCTCACCCAGCTGGGCCAGAGCGCCCCACATGGCAACCCAGGTCAACATCCCTAGGGTAATGGAGCCAAGAGGCGTAAAGAGAGCGAATACAGCCGAAAGGACAATGCCCAGAAGAATCACCCACAGGAAACTCATGGGAGGAAGCTGCGGGTAATCCGGAGTACGAGCCTTCAAGGCCGTGAGGAATCCGCTCTTCTCAAAGCGTTTCAATTCTGTTGCGCCCACTTCACTCATATCTTCTTCCAGATTAACACCAGAAATAAGCTTGTAAAGGGAAAGTTCCATCAGGACAGTTTCAGTCTTTTCCACCTGGGGAATCATCTGAACGGAATCCTGTCCCTCCACCTTTTTAGGAGTGAGGTTCGCACCCGTACAGGAAACAGTAGCAAACGGCATCAGAAGGGCAAAGAAAATCAACAGGTAAGGAATGGCAGTAAGCTTCTTGAAAAGCTTCATTTCCTTAGGCTTTTTTTCCTGACCCTTGATGTCATTATTTTTTGACATTTGCATCACCTTCAAAAACGGAAATGGGGAAAGCGCAGCGGAAACCGATTGCGTCAGACCAATAACGCGGATCTTCGTCATCACTTTCAGTAAGATTCAGACGGGCTTCCTTATCCTTCCAGGAACCGCCCTTATACACCTTGTGCAGACCCATTGCAGCACCTGTGGGGTTGGAGGATTCCACCCAGAAGGAGAACATGAAGTAGCTGTCGCGAGTCCATTCAGCAACGTTACCGGACATATCGTAAATGCTCCATGCGTTGGGCTTGCGGAGAGCAACCTGCTGGGGACCATAGCCAGGATTCTTCTTGCCCAGCTTGTAGGAATTGTCACGGAAGACTGCGTACTGTGTGGGATCCGGGTCTTCATCCAGGTTCCAGAGGGAGCCTTCATTATTATCTGCACGACCAGCAAATTCCCACTGAGCTTCCGTGGGAAGATCACCGCCAATCATCTGACAGAATGCACGAGCGTCGTCCCAGTTGATGTTGTGAACCGGCTTGTTGGGATCCACAAAGTGGGATCTGTCCTTAATTCTCTTGGTGGAGTCCGTACGATCCATAATATCTCTGAAGAACTGCTGGGTCACTTCAGTCGTCTGGATGGCAAAGGGAGACATGGACACCACACGACCGTAGTAGCGGAACTTGCCAGAATCCAGCAAGGCCACAGTACCATGTTCGCGATCGCGGACAATGCGGGGTGCATTCATCTTCACTTCAGCATCAATATCATTTGCACGCTGCAGAGCCAAAGCCAAACGTTCTGCGGCATCCTGGGCATCGGCAACCTGCTGAACCGTTTCTTCCTTGACATCATCCTTAGGACGGTTGAGCCAGGCCTTTACTTCTTCCTGATCGCGGATATGAGCCGGCAAAACGAATTCGCCCTTATTAGCCACTTCCGCACCATCGATGGTCACATCCAGACGGTCGTAGCGGTACTGGTAGCGGCCCAACAGAACACCCTGATTATAAATCCAGACGGGCTTGTTATTAGCCAAAGTCAAGGAGAGCTTCACATTGCCGGAAGTCAACTTGCCATAGAAGTCTGCAGGAGAAAGACCAACCACAGTACCAACCCATGCAACATCATAGCGGCCCTTTTCCTGACCGAAGAAAATCTTTACGGCTACAATAGGACGATCCTTGGACTGTTCATCGTATACCGGTTCTACACGAGCGGGTGCTATGGATCCACGAATGGGAAGGTTTTCCAGGCTATCCATCTTTGCGTGAATTGCACGACCAACTTCACCAGCACCACCCAGCTTATCACTGCGCCACTGGTCCTTGGCGTTGCGACGGGTCGTTTCAAAGCGCTTTACGTAATCCACATAGTTGTCGTCATCCTTAGCCACACCCAGCTTGAGGCTGTTTACTGCAGCAGGATAGATCTTTGTGAATTCATTGGTATCTACCAGAGACACATTGCTTTCCAGTTCACGGACGAATGCGTCGTACAGGGCTTCCACATCTTCCAGGGACTTGGCCTGAGCCACCTGATCCTTCGTAATGGAGATCTTGGCATCCTTATGAGCACCAGTAGTATCAGCCAGGGGAAGCTTCGGCTTAAGGGTCAAGGTCTGACCTTCCTGGATGGAAACTGCGTCTACGAAAGGCAGATAGCCGGGGGCAGAAAAGGAGAAGGCATACATGCCAGGAGCAAGAGGATAAACCAGGGAGGAAACCTGTCGAACAGCCTTGGTGATAGCCACCGTTTCCAGACCTGGAATGGAATTATCAATAGAGATGACACCCGGAAGGTCCGTTTCCTTCAGCTGCTGCCAACGGCCGTTCTTCATAAAGTACAGTTTCGGCACACGGGCGGAATAGATGTATTCCCTATCAAAATAGATATCGTTTTCATCCTGGAAGGCCTTGTTATTCTGGGTGGCGTAAAAGCGCATGGTCACCACTTCGGAGCCCTTCAGGTAGTTGTCCTTCAAGCTAAAGGCATGAAGTTTTTCGTAGGTTTTCAGGTTGGGCTGACCCACATACCAGTTGTATTCCTTGGGGCCAACTTTCTGACGGAAGTAGAAGGTATTGGTACGAAGAGGAATCTTGGGCGTTTCGGAAAGACTTAGGCCTTTCTTATCTAGGGCAATTTCAGTCTTGGACTGTAAGGCAACCCCATCCTTGAACATATTGGGGGCAATCTTGAAATTACGATCGCTATCGGCAAAGGAAATAGCCGGAACCAACAGCAAGAGAGGCAACAAATGTTTAAAAGACATAAAGTCTCCTTTAAATACAAATCTAAAAACGTCCAAAAGATGTCCATTTTCTTACGTAAAAATAACTTTTTTGTAAAACAGGACGTTACAATTCTCCAAAAACTCTAATTATTTGGTCCCATTTCCATTAAATGGCCACCTTCGGAACCTCCCACAGGGCCAAGTTCCACCTTCCAGTCCGCCAGACGGATAATATCCGGATGGTGTTCGATGACAATGACCGTGTCCCCGCGGGCAGAAAGCCTACGCATGAGATTCCACAGGATTTGAATATCCTTCAGGTGGAGGCCGGTGGTGGGCTCATCCAGCAGGTAGACCGTTTCCGTCGCCTTTTTCTTGGTCAGTTCCGCAGCCAGTTTCAAGCGCTGGTTTTCGCCCCCACTCATGGTAGTGACAGACTGTCCCAACTTTACGTAAGGCAAGCCCACATCACGAAGGGTCTCCAGCTTGGGAAGAATCTTGGGCTGGTCCTTGAAGAACTCGCAGGCATCAATGACACGCATGTCCAGAACATCGGCAATGTTCTTACCCTTGAAGGTAACCGACAGAGTTTCCTGGTTATAACGTTTTCCGCCACAGGCTTCGCAGGTTTCCCACACGTCGGAAAGGAAGTGCATTTCTACAGAAATGACACCTCGGCCCTCACAAGCTTCGCACCGACCGCGGGCTAGATTATAGCTGAATCGGCCAAAGTCAAAGCCCTTGATTTTGGACTGTTCCAGCTTGCTGAACAACTTGCGGATATCGTCGAAGACGCCGGTAAAGCTGGCGGGAGTACTGCGGGGCGTGCCAGAAATCGGACTCTGGTCCACCAGCAACACTTCCCCACTCTGTTTCTTCTTGCCGCGGGCCTGGAACTTCTTTTTCAGGGCCGGGTAGATTTCGTCCATGACCATGGAGCTCTTGCCGGAGCCGGAAACGCCACAAACCACACTGACCGCACACTTGGGGAACTTCACGGAAAGGTTCTTCAGGTTGTTATGATTCAGCCCGCTAAATTCATAGAACTCTGTAGAGTCCGTAATGCGAATGGGAGCCACCTCGTTAGCCACAGGAGTCTGATGAGTCAGGAACTTCACGGTTTCACTACGGGGGAACTGCTGAAGCGCATAAGGCTTGGCCAGCAACTGAGGGGAACCTTCCGCCACCACTTCCCCACCGAAGTCACCTGCGCCGGGACCCATATCGATAATATGGTCCGCAGCTTCCATCATCTTCTGGTCATGTTCCACTACCACCAGGGTGTTCCCCAAGTTGCGAAGTCGATAGAGGGTATCCAACAGCTTGGCGGTATCACTTTCGTGAAGGCCGACAGTAGGTTCATCCAGAACGTAGAGCACTCCTTCCAGGCCGCTACCAATCTGAGATGCCAGACGGATTCGCTGGGATTCGCCACCGCTCAACGTATCGCCGGCGCGGTCCAGGCCGATGTATCCCAAGCCCACCGACTTCAGGAAGTCCAGTCGCCCGATAATTTCTCGAAGGAGCGGTTCTGCAATAGTGCGCTTGCCCTCGGCATTTTTCTCGCCGTCAAAATCCACCTGGGCAAACCAATCCCGAGCATTGTCGATGCTCATGTGGTGAACATCCATAATGTTCTTACCAGCGATGCGGACTGCAAGATATTCCGGTTTCAGGCGTTCCCCCTGACAGCTGGGGCAAGGCTTTGCAGCATCCTTCTTGCTGTCCTTCAGATAACCGAGGCCAAGACATGTCTCGCAGGCGCCCCAGTGAGTATTAAAGCTGAAGAGCTTTGGATTGAGGGAACTATCCATATACCAGCCACATTCCGGACAGCCCGGCTTTTCGCTGGCGGCTAGACGTTCATGACCTTCGGCGTCCACAAACAGAATGCCGTTCCCATCGCGGTAGGCACGTTCAAAAGCTTCCACCAGACGGGCGCGGTTTTCTTCCTTGACGATTACCTGATCCACTACAGCCAGGAGTTGCTTTTCACGGGTAGGAATTTTAGGCAGAGGCAAGTCCACCAGTTCCTTCCCCAGGTAAACTTTCCGGTAGCCCTTTTCCGTCAGGATCTTGGAAGTCTTGATGACATCCTTCAGTTCAAACGGAGCAAGGACGGTCACCATCTTGCCTTCGTCACGGTTGAAGGCCAACTGCATCAAATCGCCGGCAGCGTAGGAATCCACAGGCTTCCCGCAATGGAGGCAGTGAGGCGTTCCCGCGCGGGACCAGAAAATACGGAAGTAGTCATAAATTTCCGTGAGGGTGGCCACTGTACTACGAGGGCTCTTGCTAGCGCTCTTCTGGTCGATGGCAATAGCAGGAGCAAGACCGGAAATGGAATCGATGGAACCACGGTCCGGACGACCCAGGAAGCGGCGAGCGTAAGTACTCAAGGTTTCCACAAATCGACGTTGGCCTTCGCTGAACAATGTATGGAAGGCAAGGCTAGACTTACCAGAGCCAGAAACACCTGTAACTACCGTCAGCTTGTGGCGGGGAATGGTCACATCAATATTCTTCAGGTTGTGCTTGCGAGCGCCACGAACTTCAATATCCAAAGACGGGCCTTCCGTTTCACCAGCAGTTCCCTTGATGGAAGAGGCGAAGGCATTGTAACGCGCCTTGTTATCTGCCAGAGCGCCCATCAGCTTACTCATGGGCTTGTTCTCCCCATGTTTCTTTGCCAATACTGGCGCTAGGTATCTACCGGTTTCAGATTTCTTGGATTTCGCAATCTGTTCCGGAGTACCGGTGGCCACGATCTTACCGCCGTGCACGCCGGCGTCGGGGCCCAAGTCAATAATCCAGTCCGCGCACTTGATCACATCCAGATTGTGTTCAATAATCACAATGCTGTTGCCCAGGCTGCGAAGACGATTCAGGCAGTCCATGAGTTTACGAATATCTTCGAAATGGAGTCCGGTGGTAGGTTCGTCCAGTAAGTACAAAGTTTTGCCGGTACCAGGCCTACGCAATTCCG
The DNA here is from genome assembly GCF_900142535.1 of Fibrobacter sp. UWEL. Classification (NCBI taxonomy): domain Bacteria; kingdom Pseudomonadati; phylum Fibrobacterota; class Fibrobacteria; order Fibrobacterales; family Fibrobacteraceae; genus Fibrobacter; species Fibrobacter sp. UWEL. The sequence goes on along the minus strand of NZ_FRBE01000003.1, from coordinate 114,788 downwards.
AGGCAATCTTGATTCGCTGGGCTTCACCACCACTAAGCGTTGTGGAAGGCTGTCCCAAAGTCAAGTAGCCCAAGCCCACTTCGCACAGCAGGTTCAATGGTTGCGCGATTTTTGAAATGTCCTTGAAAAATTCCGCCGCATCGCTAATGCTCATGTCCAGAATTTCAGAGACATTCTTACCCTTGAAATAAACTTCGCGGGTAGCGTCGTTGAAACGCTTACCGTTACAGACTTCACAGGTCACCTGGACGGAGGGCAGAATGTGCATATCCACCACCTTAACGCCAGCGCCTTCGCATGCGTCACAGCGACCGCCCTTCACATTAAAGCTGAAGCGGCTCTTGGTATAACCGCGGATCTTACTTTCTTCCATGCCAGCGAAAAGATCGCGAATATCGTCCCAAATCTTGGTATAAGTGGCGGGATTGCTTCGCGGGGTGCGGCCAATAGGCGTCTGGTCAATTTCGATGACCTTGTCAATATTCTCGATGCCTTCCAGATGGTCGAACTTTCCAACAGGCTCTTCGGAATTGAAGAAAATGCGAGCCAATTCACGACGGAGAATCTGGTTCACCAGCGTACTCTTGCCGGAGCCGGATACACCCGTCACGACAGTCAATGCACCATCCAGAGGAATCTCCACGTCAATATTCTTCAGGTTGTTTTCCGTAGCCCCGCAAACTTTCAGCTTGGGAGTTTCCTTGGTAATCTTCTTCCGCTCGCTGGGAATTTCAATAGCCTTACGTCCACTCAGGTACGCGCCGGTTAGAGAAGCCTTATTCTTTTCCAGTTCGTCTACAGTACCTGCGGCAATAATGCGTCCGCCTTCCACGCCGGCGCCAGGACCTACGTCAATGACGTAATCTGCATGACGCATGGTATCCTCGTCGTGTTCCACCACAATGAGGCTGTTCCCTTGAGCTCTCAAGTGCTCCAGCATTTCCAGCAGCTTATCGTTATCTCGCGGGTGCAAGCCAATGCTGGGTTCGTCCATCACATAAAGCACACCCTGGAGCCCAGCGCCCACAGCACTAGCCAAGCGAATACGCTGCGCCTCGCCACCGCTCAACGTAGAAGCCTTTCGGGAAATGTTCAAGTAACCAAGGCCCACCGCATTCAAGAAGCTGAGACGACCTCGAATTTCCTTCAGGATTTCACGGCCAATATGCTGCTCGCGATCGCTTAAGTCCAGCTTGTTAAAGAACTCTACGGATTTTTCTACGGACCATTCCGTCATTTCCGTCAGGTTTACCCCGTGGAACTGAACCGCATTGGCACAGCGATTGATGCGGGTCCCCTTACACTCGGGACACACCCCGATGTTCATGTACTTTCGGAAGTGGTAAATGTGCCACATGTCCCAAAGCTCCTGGATAATATCAATGACGCCCCGTTCGCTTCCGCTGGGAGTGCCATGGAGAATAGCCTGCTGTTGAGCCGGCTTCAGTTTATTCCAGGGAGTGTCAAAGGTAAACTTCATCTCGTTCGCGATGGTACGCAGGTTGCGCCAACCGTAATCGCTAAACAGCAATGTACCCGTATCCTTTTTCTGGACGGCAAGAGCGCCCTGTTTCAGGGACAAAGTCTTATCGGGTACAATCAAGTCCACATCAAATTCGCAGGATTCGCCCATGCCCTTACAAACAGGGCAGCGACCCTTGGGATCGTTAAAGCTGAAGAATCTCGGTTCCAGTTCCGGAATGGAAATGTTACACTTGGGGCAAGCCAGCAGCGTACCCTGCAGGCGATACTCCCCTTCGCCGAACAAAAAGCTTACCAGCTTTCCATCCGTCAGCTTCAACGCACCTTCCAGAGCTTCGCGAAGGCGGCTCATATTCTTACGTTCCAACGTCAGGCGGTCTATCACCGCTTCGATGGTGTGCTTCTCGTAACGTACCAAGGCAGGAACCTCCTCGATACGATAGATGGTCCCATCCACACGGGCGCGGACGAAACCATTTTCCTTCAGTTCCGAAAGTTCCTTGCGATATTCACCCTTACGGTCCTGCACAATAGGCGCCATCACCGTCACTTGCTTGTTTTCGTCGCTGGCGTAAAGGTTATCTACAATCTGGTCCACCGTCTGGGCCTGGATTACACGGCCGCAATTGGGGCAATGAGGAACGCCAAGTCGGGCGAACAGCAAGCGGTAATGATCCAGGATTTCCACCACCGTACCCACCGTACTGCGAGGGTTGCGATTCACCGTTTTCTGGTCGATGGAAATGGTGGGAGAAATTCCGCGGACGCTTTCCACTTCGGGATGCTTCATGCGGCCAATGAACTGGCGGGCATAAGCGGAAAGAGACTCCACGAAGCGACGCTGCCCTTCCTGAAAAACCGTATCGAAGGCAAGGCTGGACTTACCAGAACCCGACACACCGGTGACCACCACAATAGAATCACGGGGAATGGAAAGGCTTACATTTCGGAGGTTATGTTCATGAGCGTCGCGAATTTCAATAGACTTGGTCATATCTTCAATATAGTAAACATTTGAGCATATTTCAATATTACTATATTTAATGCCATTCCGGGGATATAGCTCAGTTGGTAGAGCGACTGGTTCGCAATCAGTAGGTCATGGGTTCGACTCCCACTATCTCCATTATCAAGCCTAGTCCAAGCAGGTAAACGATGTCCGAAAAACGCGAAGTGAAAATCCACGGCCTCTACCGTCATTTCAAGAACCGCCTCTACATCGTGGAAGACGTGGCCTTCCATTCCGAAACAACGGAAGAATATGTGGTCTACCGCCGACTGTACGGAGACAACTCCCTGTGGATTCGCGAGAAGAACATGTTTCTCAGCGAAGTGGACCACGAGAAATATCCCGACGTAAAACAGAAATACCGCTTCGAGCTGGTGGAAGAACTTTAAAACGAAAGCCTCCTTGAGATTTCCCAGGGAGGCTTCCTTCATATTACCGAAAAAAAAACTAGCGGAAATATTTCAGCAGGGCCGCAAAAAGCTTCTCCGATTCCACAGGTTTTGAAACGTGGTCGTTCATGCCTGCAGCAAGAGCCTTTTCCCGGTCCTCCTCGAAGGCATCGGCGGTCATGGCAATAATGGGCAACCCCGCAAGATCCTTACGTTCAGAATTACGAATATTGCGGGCGGCCGTATAGCCGTCCATCACAGGCATCTGAATATCCATCAGTATCAAGTCGAAATAGCCGACTTCGCTCTTTTCCAAAGTTTCGCAGGCAACACGACCATTTTCTGCAATCACCAGCTCCGCACCGGATTCCTTCAGCAGGTGCTTTGCGATAATCTGATTCATGCGGTTATCTTCTGCCAGAAGGATACGTTTACCCGCAAACTGGTTGGGTTCCACATGAACATCAACAACTTCCTCGGGCTGAGCAGCATCCAGGCCGCAAGTCTGCACGTCACCAGCCTTAGAGAAGTTCAAGTCCACCGTAAATTCCGTACCCACATTCTGAGCGCTCTTGACGGAAATGGATCCGCCCATCATATCCACGAGAGTCTTGGCGATGGACATGCCAAGGCCAGTTCCCTGAATGCCGCTGACCGTACTTGTCTTTTCGCGTTCGAAGGGGACGAAAATGTTCTTGAGGAATTCCTGAGACATACCAATGCCGGAGTCCTTCACCACAAAGCGATAACCCGCACGTTCAGGCATACCACATTCCTGTTCCGTAATGGACAAGTCCACAACGCCGCCTTCCGGAGTAAACTTCACCGCATTGCTCAGGAGGTTCAACAGTATCTGTTTTAAGCGCAGCTTATCGCATAGTACCATGCGGTCCTTGTCGATTTCCATATTCAAGTTGAACTTCAACTGACGGGCGGCAACATCATCATGGAGAATGGTATTCAGTTCATCCACAATTACAGCCACATTTTCTGGCTTCTCGGACAAGTTGATACGACCACTTTCAATGCGGCTCATGTCCAGCACATCATTAATTAAGGCAAGAAGGTGCTTATTGGCAACAGAAATCTTATCCAGATAGTCACTGACCTGGGCTGTATCTTCCACATGCTGCTGGGCAAGCTTGGTAAAACCCGTAATCGCATTCATGGGCGTGCGAATATCGTGACTCATGTTATTCAAGAACACGGTCTTGGACTTATTTGCAGATTCTGCAGCAGAGAGAGCCTTCTGCAAGCGATTCATCTGCTCCATTTCCTTCAGCTTTTCCTTATGGATTCTACGTGTAGCCAGAAGTACACCCGAAGCGTTTTCGTTTCCATCACGCTTCACGGCAATCATGCTAATCTCGCTCCATTCCATACTATGATTCGTGTTGTCAACAGCCGAAGACAGGAACTGCATGGAAATCATATTGCGAGCAACAAGCCTTTTACCAATGGTTTGCAAGTCCGTAAATTTAAGCATTTCTTCGCGGAAGACTTCCACCACGAACTTCTCACAGAAAATTTTCATCCGGTGGGTAGCATTTTGACCGCTTTTACCAAACAAGGAATGTGGCTGCGGTAAAGAAACTAGCTCGATGTAATCATCCGTCTTCAAGTCGATATAATAAAGCGTGGTATAGATATTTCCCAAGGAACGGAACATATCCATCTGGGATTCCAATTGATCGTAGGAATCCTGAATACGCTGCTGGTTATCCCTGTTACGTTTGATTACAATTCTGTTGTTGGCTCGGGCAGTATTCGTAATGCCAGCGACGAAAAAGCCTACGATGGACCACACCACCACATTCATCACATCGGAATGAAAAATACTGGGCGATTTAAACTGCTGGGCAACAAACAGGAAGGCTATATCAGCGCACACAACCAACAACACACCATTCATGGGCCTCAAGCAAAACAGCATGGGCAACACAATGATCATTACCACAAAAGCAAGAGCATAGGAGTCCGGATCCAGAACCGTGCCGATAGTAATACCCAGCGCAAACAAGGTCACGTTAAAGAACAAAGTCAATGCGGCAACAAAATAAGGAGAGTTCTTCTTGACGAATTTAGCAAGGGCGAAGATTACCAGTTCCACAGCGGCAATCAAGGCATAGGAAGCCGCATTTTCGTGGTACATGTCATCAAAAAATTGCGTATAGAAGGCCAGAACGGACATCAGCAAGCACATGGATGCCGACACCATCACCAGAAGAAATCGATTTTCCTTCTGGATTGCAGGCCATATCAAATTCCAATCTGATTCCTTCAGATTGGCATACAGCAGGTAATTCTTTAATTTTTCAAACATCTTAGTTCCAAAAATAGCAACAGAGGGGTCACCTACATCTTGTCCAGCACATGCCTACGCCATTTTCCACCTTTCCAGCGAAGGAAAAACAGCACCGGCGCTGTTCCATAAACGCAAACCACAATGATCCATGCGTAATGGGCAGGCATCTTCAAAACATAGGCAGCAATATACAAGGCAATCGCATTAAACCAGTTCATGATGCCGCAAGCAATCATCACCCATACGGTATCCCCAGCCCCACGAAGGGCGCCGCAGTAAATGACCAGCAGAACTTCCACAAAAATATAGAGAGTGGCAAATCGAAGCATAAAGATGCTCATGGGTCTGGCAGTTTCAAAAATCGCAAGCGCTTCTGCCGCCGCGGTAGAATCCGGTCGGAAAATATCCGCCAGCACACCAGGCAGGAACACCAGTAAAACGCCAATAATCAGGGAATAGCCCCAGCCCACCTTCACTCCGGAATACGTAGAGCGAGTTGCCGCAGCCGCCTGTTTTGCCCCCACATAGCGTCCCACCAGACTGGTCGACGCCACTTCAAGCCCCATCAGGGGAACGTAAGCCACCATGTCCCAGTTAAACATGACAGAAGCCGCGGTAGCTTCCACCGGGCCCAGGCCATGGAACAGCAAGATCAGCAGCTGGAACGCAGACATATTCAGGAACATTTCCACGCCAGAAGGTAAACCACGCTTCAGCAGCTCTTTCATCTGGTCTAGATTGACCTTCAAATGGACTCGGGTACCAAAGCGGGCGTTATTCCTCTTGCTGAAATAAACCGCAAAAAGCATCACCGTAGAGACGATATTTCCAATGACCGTACCGTAAGCGGCCCCGGCCACACCTAAGCGTGGAATGGGACCACAACCGTAAATCAAGAGGTAATTGCAGGCGATGTTCACCAGCATGCCCACGAAGGCCGCCTTCATGATCACCTTCGTCTCACCAATACCGCTAAAGAAGCAGGGAGCCGCATTTCGAATCAGGCTCACCACCCCACCGAACATCAGAATATTGAAGTAGGTTTTCTGATGGACCAGCTGGTCAGCCGCCACCCCCTGAACATCAAAGATGGCATGTCCCAACGGGATGGTCAAATACAGCAGAGGAACGCAAACGATGGAAAGGAAAACCGCCTGCATAAACACGCTGGCACATTCATCCTTCTTGCCAGCCCCGAATCGTTGGGCCACCATGGCGGTGGTATAGCTGATCATTCCCGTAAAGAACGTGGTAAGTACCAGATTCATACCGCCAGCGCCCAGGCTGGCATTCATTTCCGCAGGACCAAGCTTACTCAGGAAAAGGCGATCCACGAAAGTCATCAAGGTATCGAAAGACATGGACAAAAGCATGGGAAGTGCAACAACTAGCACATCCCGGATGTCCCCATTCTTTCGGAACTTTCGTTTCCCTAAGGATTTCTCGATTTGTCTTTCTTCTACAGCGCTATTCAGCATTGCGTTACCGCATTATTTTCTCCGGCAACGCAAGATAGAAATTTTCTTACTGGAAGGTGGCTCCATAGGATGCCGTTTCCGTCGGAATCACAATGCGGGGATTTTCGGTAGAACCGTCTTCCCAGCCCACGAAACCTTCTCCCTTGGCGGTAAGCACCATGGCATTTCCTGCGAAGAACGAGCCCGTATAGTTTGTACTGGGCAGAGACATTCCATCCAGAAGGATTTCACCATTGCCAGCAACAGCAAAGGAAACATCCACGTCGGCACCCAGGCCATATTCCTTACGCCATGCGCTACGGTTAACCGCATCACGTTCTTCAGCCCATTCCTTGATGCAACTACCCGTCACAGAGAAACCCTTACCGCAGGAGTTCTTGTAATACAGTTTTTCACGATCGAACTTTTTCATATCACGTTCAGATTCTGCATCGGGAATGGTAGCCGCAATACGATTGGTCGCTTCCGTCACCCTTTCGGAATTCACATAGGTGGAATAAAGCACGGCAGCACGGTTAACAAACACTCGCTTGAACTGAGGATTGGTATTCAGTTTCACAAATACATTGTGGAAGCAAACAGGTTCGTTGTTGCCTCCATTCTTGTTACTGCAAGATCCGTTCCCACCCTGCTTAATCCAGGAGAACATGTTGATGCTCTGGGAGAATCCGCTAACGCCCCATTCCCAGTCAAAACCGTGGTCCAGGTCGTATGCCACAAACTTCCACTTCTGAGTCCCAGAACGCCATACGCGAAGGTTGTTGTTGGGCCAGTCACCGTTGTGGTAGTAGATTTCTGCGGCCATATATTCCATATAGCTCTGCATATTCATGCGGGCCTTGATGGCTTCATAAGCAGGACTATCATCTGCAGACAAGTCACTATTGAAAATGAAGTTCAGCAAATCCAGATAGTCATCGGTAGTACCACCGCTAGCTTCCACTTCATGGCCAGCATGCTTAATGAAGTCCACCGCTTCAGCATCAATACCGTAATTGGTTTCCACGAAATGTTCGTTCAACTTTTCACGCATGTCGTGAATGCCATAATAGAGACCGTTATAGAAAACAACCACCTGGCGGGAACGCTGGTAATCCACTTGGGTTCCTTCCAGAAGGCTGGTGGCCATGGCGTCTTCCAGATAGTCGCTAACAAAGCGGTTACCGTTATTACGAAGGATAAAACCCTTGAACTTTTTCTGGTAGGGGCGTGTTTCAAACAGAGGGTATCTGAAGTGGCCCTTCTGAAGTTTCTTCTTCATATTCAGGGAAAGGGACTTCTTTTTCTGATTACGGCTGTAGCCACCCATGATGGAGGCTTCCATATCCACTTCAAAAGCCTTCACGTCCGTCTTGCTGCCGCTGGGGAAATATTCCACATGAGCAACCACAGAGGTATCCAACCAGAAATCAGCTTCCTTACAGGGATCCGGTTTACAAGGTTCTTCCTTCAGGATTTTCTTGTAATACCAAGGCGGAACAGTCACGGCCACCACAGGCATGGCAACCGATTCCCCAACAAAGTAGGTTTCCACGGACTGAGCCGCAACGGAATCCCCAATAAATTCAGTACAGCGAGCCACTGCAGAAGTATCAATCGTTACAGGACCTTCTATTACAGCGGTTTCAAGGGTGGGTTCATTGCCATCAAAAGTACAACGAATCTCGCCACCATATTCCGGGGCAGGAATTTCTACAGACAAAGCCTTATCGTAAAAACCTGCAGCAGGCAAAGCCACCTTAGGCAAGGATTTTTTCGTCAGGCCGTTTTCCTTGACACCTTCGGCCTCCCAGTCGGTCACTACGATTTCGTCCTTGGCGGCTTCAGCAGCCTGTTCCGCTTCCTTTTCGGTAGAGGGAGGGGTTGTAGAAGAAGGGGAAGAGGGTTTATCCGAATCTTCAGAACAGGAGGCCATAAAAAAGCCCATACCCAAGACCAACGCAGCGCAACCAAAACGCTTAAAAATCTTCATCGCAACATCCTTCTCCTCAATGGAGATTCCAAAATCCGCTGGGGAATATAATTTTTTGCCCCCGCCTAGTCAAGAAAACGTCTGTATACAAAAAATAAGATGTGACGATGAATACAGTCAAGTATTTAAAAAAGCGGCCCCGGACAAGTCCGGGACCACTAGGGGGGTTAGGAGGATCTTCAGCTCTTCCTAGAGCAAATTACTTCACTTCGATTTCGGTAGTCTTGCCACCGACGGTTACCTGGTACTTACCCTTGAAACCGCGGAACTTGGCAACGCCATTTTCGTCGGCAGTTGCGGTAGCTTCGGTAGTCCAATCCTTGTGCCACAGGTCGTAAATCTTCGTTGCAGCAGGCTTTTCGGAGCCGTCGGCGCGGATGATACCGCCGTTCTGCACCCAGTGACGGTTATCCCAGAAGCCCCACATCACAATGCCGTTGACTGCGGGATGACTGAACAAGGTACGGAGAACCTTTTCATATTCGCTAGCCTGTTCTTCTTCGCTAATGGTCAGACCCTTGTCCCAGGCGCCAAAGTCAAGTTCGGTCACCTTGATGGGCAGGCCCAAAGTAGCAAGCTTGTCCAGGCGTTCACGAATCAGGGCGGGAACCACAGGACGAGTACCAAAGTGGCACTGAACACCGATACCCATGACAGGCACCTTACGGTCCAGCATACCCTTGATGAGACTCATGTAGCGATCAGTTTCACCAGCAGCCACCACCTGGTAATCGTTAATGTAGAGAATTGCTTCGGGATCAGCCTGGTGTGCCCAGATGAAGGCGCTATCCAGATAGTTGATGCCGCAAAGGTTAGTGGTATACATTTCGTGGATCGGTTCGTTCCACACGTCGTATTCCACAATCTTGCCCTTGTATTCCTTCAGGTCGCGATCAATACGAGCCTTCAGCTTCTTGCCGAAATCTTCGCACTGGCTAGCCTTATTGGGGTTAGAGAAATGCTTGTCGAAGCCGTAGCCCTGGTGAGCCCAGTACAGAGCGTGACCGCGGAGGGACCAGCCATTTTCCTGAGCAAACTCCACGTAGCGATCCATTTCTTCACGGAGGGGCTTGCCTTCCTTACGTTCGTATTCCGGCCACTTGAACTGGTTTTCAGTCACAGCGTGCCAGAAGTACTTCTTGGCGGCAGCCTTATACCACTGTTCCGTGCTGTCCTTGTCCGGACCATAGAAAGCGAGAGCGGTACCGAAGGGGAAATCATGACGGAGAAGCTTAACGGAAACTTCTTCACCCGGCTTTGCCTTCACTTCGAAATCAGACTTGCGGATTTCATCGATACGGGTATCTGCTTCAGCATACCAGGTAGTGTCAAGATCACCCTGCTTTTCAATAGCCACGTTATCGACCTGAATCCAACCCTTCTGGATACCAATCTGGAAGGTAACGTTATTCAGACCATAGCCCTTCTGGTCAGCAAGGAAGGTCATGGAATAAGTCTGCCATTCCGGAGTCAGAGAATAGGAAGCGCTTTCCTTCTGCTTGTATTCCGTATCAGGACCACCCTGAACCACGGCATTCATAGCCATGTTACCTCTGGCCACGAAGGAAAGAGTATAATAAGTGGAATCAGCCAGGAATTTAGGCGGCTGCAGCTGCAGACCCCACCAAGGATCCGGAAGTTCCTTCACAATCACCTGGGCACCATTGGAGCAGTTCACACCAAGACCCTGAACACCAATCTGGCTTTCCACCTTGGCAGTCTTGCGGCCATCTTCCTTGATCCACAAATACCAACCGCCGTCGCCATATTCCATGTCGCCATTGGTCATCTTGTTGGATACAGGAATTTCCTCGAATTCTTCGGGATTGCAGCCTGTGGGAGGAGGAACATCCGCATTTGCAGAGGAGGCCGCCATACTAGCGGGGCCACCTGCAGTAGAGATTACAGAGGGAGTTGCGTTTTCGCTGGCAGCACAGCCCACCAAAGCGGCCATGGGCAGAGCAACAAGAGCTGTTTTCAAGGATTTGCGCATAAATACACCTATTTATTTTAGGTAGAATATAATCATTCCAGCAAAGTTTTACTTCTTTCGAAACGGAAAACTACGCAAAACTGTATCAAGCGTCATTTTGAATACAAACCCGATACCCAAGGAAATCAGGAAGACAATCCCACCATAACAGATGTAATAGGCAAAACATCCCAACTCAGAACTTCCGTTACCAAAATAGGCCAGGATTTCATAACGCCACTGAAGAGTCCTGCTAATCACCAACTGATGGAACAGATAAATGGCGAAGGTGCAACTTCCAAGAAAGTTAATGACATAGGCGAGAATTCCGCCCTTCTTGATCAAGCTCCCCAGGGAATAAATCACCAGGAAAAGCCCCACCGCACTGGCAAAACAAAGAGACGTCTGCAGCCACCTATAACGATTTTCCACGAATCCAAACTGGTTGAACATATAGGTTTGCAGTCCATACTTCAAGGAGAAGGACAGCAAATACATCGCAAGACCCGCCAATCCAAGCTTTAGCTTGCTCAAATTTTCCTTCTTCATCAGCAAGGAAAGTTCATAGCCCAAAATGAGGAAGATGGTACAATAGCCCCAGAGGAACTTATCCACATCCAGTAAGACCATTCTAAAGAAATACTGAACGTCCGCAACCACGGCGCCACCTATGGCCACCGCCAGCAAAATACGTCGCATTTTATTTCGTTCAGGCTTGTCCTGGCACAGGAACGCAAACATAGGGAAGAAAAACACGAAGGACAAATAGGTACAAACGTACCACAGGTGATCCCCCGGCAACAGCATGAACACGAAATGGCCAAGATACCCCCAGTCCTTGGGAACAAAGCCATCCACCGGCGAAGCAAACCGACTATACAGAATGCTGATGAGGATATAGATAATCGTCGGGATGTAAATGCTAGTAAGAAAAGATTTCGCCCTATAGACAAATGTCTTCCCAATTTCCTGATCGGAAGTCACCCGATTAAAGAAGAAAAAGCCTGTCACCAACAAAAAGAGGGGAACATCATCGGCCACTAAAGTAGATACCCCCAATAGACCTTTTGACAGCTGCCCCCCAATCACAACCGCAAACTGACTGTGGGCAAAAATAACCAACAGGCAGGCAATAATTCGAATCAACTCAATTGCAGGATCTTTGGCCTTTAAAGCAAATATTTTCATAACGAGCCCCAAAAAATGAGCGAAGAATATAATCTAAAAAAGCCTCACTCACCTCATTCAGAGTCGCGGAGACAACGAACCGACAACGCGTTGTACTTACGGACGTTGCGCGCGATGGCGCGCTCGTGGCTGTAGGCGAAGCCCACGTAGTAGGCGGAGATAGAATCGTTCTCAGAACTAGTCCAGAAGATGGCGCCGTCGCCAACGTCGTGGAAGTAGTCGAGGTTGCTGGTGGAGGAGTAGCCAGCAGGGAGAGCCGAGAACCCGAACGCATTCGTTCCTTCCCCACTACGACGCCACCCGCTGAGGGATTTGAGTTTAGTACCGGCGACGCTAGTCCCACCTACTGCGGTAAACAGAGTGTTCCATTCATCATCGTTTGGCAAGTGCCAGCCCTCAGGACAGACTCCACGCACCAAGATCGCTGAGCCTGCCGAAGCGCAAGTCTTGCCGTAGCCGCAGCCCTTGCCTGCAGTACTGAATACAGCAGCAGAGTCCATGGCTGCTGACCACAGGTACAAGCGACCATAATGGACACAGAAATGGGCATCATTGTTGTAGCAGACACTGGAGGAATCTAAACTTGACGTGGGTTCGTTATAGGCGTAATTCAAGTTTTCCGCCATCCAAGTTTGATCGCCGATGGTTACGGTCTTGTAGGTTTGGTTGTCACGAGCATCCGTTAGGGTATTTGCTGCGGCATCATAGCCATCCTTAATGCTAGAGTCATCAATTTCACATGGGGTAACACTGGAGTCAGAATTTCCGCCGCAAGCGACGAATACAGACATCATGGCGACCATAGCCACACACAAAGTGGCCCTCAAAAAAACAGTTTTCATAAAGACTCCTAACTTACGCCCCATGAAATCTAAAAAAAAACGTAAATGATGCATGTAGATTATGCAATTCGACACATCCAAAATCGGGGGTTATTTTTCCTCATATTCCCCATTGTTCATTGTTCATTGTTCATTGTTAATTCCTATATTTGCCCCACTATGTTTTCAATGCTGACTGATTCTCTAGAAAAGACCCTCAAGAACCTGCGTGGGCAGGGCAAACTTACCGAAGAAAACGTTGCGGAATCCCTCCGTGAAGTTCGTCGCGCCTTCCTGGAAGCAGACGTGAACTTCAACGTCACCCGCGACTTCGTGAAGGCCGTCAAGGAAAAGGCACTGGGTGCCGACGTCCTGACCTCCGTGACCCCGGGTCAGCAGATCGTGAAGATCATCCACGACGAACTGGTAAACGTCATGGGTGGCGAAACTAAGGAAATTAACTTGAATGCCCCCGCTCCCGTGGGCATCATGATGGTGGGTCTCCAGGGTTCCGGCAAGACCACCTTCGCAGGTAAGATTTCTCTCTGGATGCGTACCAAGAAGAAGCGCAAGCCCCTCCTGGTGGCAGCAGACGTGTACCGCCCCGCCGCTATCAAGCAGTTGCAGGTGCTAGGCAAGTCCATCGGCATTCCCGTCTACGACGAAGGCCAGGGCAATCCCGTAGAGATCATCAAGCATGGTTATCAATACGCCAAGGACAACGGTTTTGACCTGGTCATCTACGATACCGCAGGCCGCCTCCAGATCGACGAAGAATTGATGCAGGAACTGGAAAAGGCCCAGGAAGCCGTCCACCCGGACGAAGTCCTGTTCGTTGCCGACGCCATGATCGGTCAGGAAGCCGTGAACGTTGCCGAAACCTTCTGGCAGCGCCTCAAGTTCACCGGCGTCTGCCTTTCCAAGATGGATGGTGACACCCGTGGCGGTGCTGCCCTGTCCATCAAGAAGATGACCGGCGTACCTATCTGCTTTATCGGTGTGGGCGAAAAGCTGAACGAAATCGACCTGTTCCATCCGGACCGTATGGCCAACCGAATCCTCGGCATGGGCGACGTAGTCTCCCTGGTGGAAAAGGCCCAGCAGGTCATCGACGAAAAGGATGCCAAGGACCTGAAGAAGAAGATCCTGAACAACACCTTCGATCTCAATGACTTCCTGAACCAGCTCCGCACCATCAAGAAGCTGGGTAGCATCAGAAGCATCATGAGCCTGATTCCCGGTCTGAACAAGCTCCCGCTGGACAACTTCGACGAGAAGGAACTGGTCTATGTGGAAGCCGTCCTCAGTTCCATGACCCCCAAGGAACGTAAGAACCCCAGCATCATCAACGGTTCCCGTAAGGACCGTATCGCCAAGGGTTCCGGTACCGAAATCGGTCGCGTGAACGCCGTGCTCAAACAGTACGAGTCCATGAAGGAAATGTTCAAGAAGGTTGGCGAAATGGCCCGCAGACAGAATGGCGGCGCCCAGATCGGTTCCAACTACACCCCTCCCCAGAATAAGAACAAGAAAAAGAAGCACTAAGCATTTCCAATCCAGCCTCTGGATATTAGAAAAGGACGCCGCAACAAAGCGACGTCCTTTTTTCAACCACCAAACTCATTACATCAGAATGAAGGAGCAAAGACCGATTGTTGCGATCACGCCCCAAATAGTCTCTACAACGGGAGCATACAGCTTAACAGACTTCTTTTCCATAAACACCTCGCTTTTGAGTTGTAAGGGTCACACCCCCCTTACATTCATAAAGTAGATTCTCCCTCCCTCAAAAAACATCGGTACACCACAAGTTCCATGGACTAGAAATCAACGACCATTTCGACTTGGAATAATACTCGAGCCAATAATTTACGGTGGAAAATTGCACTCTGGAAAATTCCAAAATGGAATACCCTCCATTTCTTTTTTTTATTTTGTATGTACACCTTTAAATCATTGCAAACTTGTAAGGATAACACATGGCTGAAGAGAACAGCGTAGATCAGAACATTGGTGTAGACGAAAGCATCACCGCAGTCTATAAGACATACATCCAGAGCCTCAATACCCAAATCCAGACGCTCCAGAATACCCAGTCCACCCTGGAAGGACAGGCTAAGCAGCTTCAAGTCCGCGTTGAAGGGCTGAAAGACTCCCTCGCCCTCATGAATACAAGAATTGCCCAGCTGGAAGCCTCCACCAAGAGTCTTCCCAACACCGTCTGGGGAGTAATGTCCACCCCCTATGGCGCAGGCATCGTCATCGTTTTCATCATCGCCCTGGTTCTCATCGCCCTCAAGAAGGGATTTTCCATTTCCAAGGGAAACACTAAGATTTCTGTAGGAGAAGACAAGTAATGAAGAAGATCGCAATTGTATTAGTAGCATTCCTGTGTTCTTTCGCCATGGCCCAGATGGACCCGAGCAAGAAATTGATCATACTCCCTATGATCGTATCCGCCACAGACCTGACCAACTTGAGCCAAGCCCAGTACAACGTACACTTCAACCTGGCAGACAAGAACTTAGTGCAAGGTATTAACGAATTGGCAGGAAAGAATCTTTGTGAACGAGATCGTTTTGCCGCCGCCGTTGGAAGCGCAGTCTGTTCTCATGAAGTGAAATTCACCGAATCTTCTTCCGATAAGGCCAACATCATTATTACAGATGCGGAAGTCAAGGCAGAAGGCAAGGTTCTAGTGGTCTGCACCCAGAAGTTCAACGGCTGCGATTTGACTATCGGAAAGGAAAAAGGCTTCGATATGGACACCGAAAGCATGAAATCCAAGGGTTTCGTTCCGGATCCAACCCTGAAACAGCGTCGTCCGGGCAAGAAATAGCCCCATAAAAGCTGATTGTTCCATAACATTATCGTAAGCACAAAAATGGCGAAATTCGAAAGAATTCGCCATTTTTCTTTTAAATCACCAGTCTATTATCCTTAATTTATATGTAAAGAACGGATTTTTTTTCGTTGCCGTCCTTTACACACAAAGGTCTTGTTGCTATATTTGGCGACAGTTAAAAAAAGGTCCTGTATAGGGCTTAAACGTTCAAAACAATAAAAAGAGGTCCAAAAATGGCAACCGCTATCCGTCTTTCTCGCTTTGGTAAGCGTCACAACCCGATCTACCGCGTAGTCGTTATCGACAGCCGTAAGGCACGCGACGATAGCTTTATCGAACAGGTCGGTTTCTACAACCCCAACACCAAGACCCCCGAAATCAAGTTCGATCAGGAAAAGGCTCTCAAGTGGCTCGTTACCGGCGCACAGCCGTCCGACACCGTTCGTAGCCTCCTGAAGCAGGCTGGCATCATGGAACTCTTCCACGAACTCCGCGCTGGTCGCTCCATCGATGGTAAGGTTGCTGCTCCCAAGGCTGCTAAGGAAAAGAAGGCAAAGCTCGGTCCTAAGGCTCTCGCCAAGATCGAAGCTGAAAAGGCTGCTAAGGCTGCTGCAGAAGCAGAAGCTGCTGCCGCTGCTGAAGCTCCCGCAGAAGCACCTGCAGAAGCTTAATCCAAGCTTTTTAAAAGAACCTCGTGCATCACTGCGCGAGGCTTTTTTAAACGGGATCGAAAGGTTCCGACCCCTTTGTAACCACCTTCCATATACAGTATCCGCTTTTTAGTTTACTGTAGTCAGATTCCCACCCACGTCTTTAATGTCTGAATCCGAAGCACAAGAAGAGTATATCACCGTCTGTCAGCTCATGCGCACTCATGGCGTCAAGGGCTACATCAAGGCGATGCCTCTGACTCACGACTTAACTCGTCACGAGAAGCTTACGGATGTGATGCTAAAAAAGACCAATAGCGAACTGGTTAAACTGACGGTGGAAGATTCCAGGCTGGCAAATGACCTGTGGTTGCTTAAATTCAAGGGGTACGACACCCCCGAATCCATTACCCACTTTGTCAATGGCGACTTGATGATTCCTGAATCCGAGCGCATTCCCGCCCCCGAGGGCGAGTACTACATTGACGACCTGGCTGGATTCCGTGTCAAACTGGAAGATGGCAGAGAAGTTGGCGAGGTCATTGAGGTTCAAGAGCTCCCCACCGTCTATGCCTTCCAGATCAAGTTTGATCTGGAGTACCAGAAAGAATTTTCCGCTAAGCCTATTCTGGCACCTTGGGTCGACGACTGCATTTTGGAAATCGACGAAGAAGGCGAGAGCATTACCTGCGGCGCAGACTACCTCAAGAGTATGTGCCCGGGGGAAAAGTAGTTCAGTGATGAAAATTGACTGCATTACCATTTTTCCGGAAATGTTCACCCCCATGAAGACATCTATCATGGGTAGGGCCCAGAATAAGGGACTTATGGAATTCAACACTGTCTACCTGCGAGACTTCGCCATTAACGATTATGGTCAGGTAGACGACGTCCCCTACGGCGGCGAGCCGGGCATGGTCATCCGACCGGAACCCCTGGCAGCAGCTATTCGTAGCACTGGCGTCAAGGAAGATGGCGGCAAGGTCATTTATTTGACCGCTGACGGCGTGCCCTTCACCCACAAGATGGCAGCAGAACTTTCCAAGGAAAGTCACCTGGTCCTCATCTGCGGGCACTACAAGGGCATCGACGACCGCATCCGCCAGTCCGAAGTGGATCTTGAAATCTCCATAGGTGACTTCGTTGTCAGTGGTGGTGAATTGCCCGCCATGCTGGTAACAGACGCAGTAGTCCGCCTTATCGACGGCGCACTTGGCAACCGCGAATCCGGTGATACCGATTCCTTTGCCCAGGGCGTACTTGGCTGGCCGGTCTACACTCGTCCAGAAGTTTTTGAAGGAAAAAAGGTTCCAGATGTGCTTCTCTCGGGCCATCACAAGAACATTGCAGCCTGGAGGCGCCAGGAATCGTTAAAAAGAACGGAAGAAAGGCGCCCAGACATCTTTAAAAATCTCGAAAGAGATACTAAATTTGGCATCAAATAATTAACGAGGTACATTATGTCCCTGAATATCGAAGCACTCCAGAATGAAAACGTGAAGACCGACCTTCCCGAATTCCGCGCTGGCGACACCGTCACCGTGAACGTTAAGGTTATTGAAGGCACCAAGGAACGTATCCAGCCGTTCAAGGGCGTCATCATCCAGGTCAAGAACTCTGGCATTTCCAAGACTATCACCGTTCGTAAGATGTCCAGCAACGTCGCTGTTGAACGTATCTTCCCGGTAAACAGCCCCCGTATCGCCTCCATCCTCCTGGATCGCCCGGGTAAGGTCCGTCAGGCTCGCATCTACTACATGCGCGACCTCCGCGGTAAGGCTGCTCGTATCGACGAACGTCAGTAATCTACTGCGTTTTAGCGGATATCCGACACCATGAATATGGCGGATTCCCGACAGCAACTAGTCCCGCCCACGCAAATGCGCGTGAAGGCGGGATTTGTTGTTTATGCACCGGACAGCGAAGAACGTTGCATAGTCATCCTGAATGACGGGGAACTCGAAGCTCGCGAAAAGGACAGCCCCCATAAAATCGTCTTTACCATGCATCCGGGAGACTTGGTTGGAGTAGCATCCCTCCTGGAACGTGAACGTTTCAAGTACCAGCTGGTAGCCAGCCGGGATTCAGACGTTACTATCATTAACGAAGAATGCATGGAATCAGAACTGAAGCGACTGCCCCTATGGCTCCTTGCAACGATTCGATCCTTCGGTTCCAGAACCCGCGACTTAAAGCTTGCCAGCCAGAAGAGTAACATTGAAAACGAGCTTCTCAGCCTGGCAGAATTCCTGAGCCATAAACCCTCCAAGGAATACCTCCCCCTCCAGGATCTCCTTCTGGAATATACCTTCCTGTCCAGACTTCGCGCCGTAGAGATTATCCAGGCATTCAAAGGCCTTGCCCGACGCCACTTTATTGAAATCAAGTCCATAGACAACAAGGAATGTTGCAAGATTCCGGACACACGCCTGCTGGAAACTTACGTGGACTATCAGGCAGCCCGCAGCAAGGAAATTCCCTTCCCGCCTTACACCTTAAGTAAGATCCAGAGAAAGCTTATCGAACTGTTGGCGAGAAAATCCGGCAGCGGCCCTCGTGAAGGAGCCAGCTGGGTAAAGTTCCTGTCCGAAAATGTACCTGAGGCAACCCTCTCCGACTGGCTCATCCTAAAGAACATCGGATGTTTCAGTGACTGCGGGGACGGCAATTTTGCGATCCACATCAACAGTCTGGCAAAGACCTACTTGGCGCTCCTCTTTGAAACAAACATCAAGGGGGTTCTCTAATGCAGTACGCATCTCGCGAAATCATCTGCCGTGAAGGGGAATTCATCAACGCCCTCTATATTGTCAAGAAGGGTTTCCTGGAAGGAACCTCCCTCCAGACAGGCGCCAAGAATGTTTACGGTCCCGGCTCCATCGTAGGCGAATTCTGCCTGGTGGAAAACAGTCCCATTGCGGAAACCATCAGTGCCCAGTCCGATTGCGAAATCCAGATAATTGAGGGCCAGACCCTAAAGGACGCCCTTCAGCAGGAACCCTCCTGGATTGGATCCATCGTCCAGTTCCTTTCCCAGCGATCACGCATTGCCGAAGGGGATTTCCGTAAGAGTCTTAAAGTTCGTTCCCTTCCCTCCATTCTCTACCTCCTGTCCACAACCGCTAAAGGCCGTCAGGAAGCAGAAGTTAGTTTATCTGTACTAACCGAGAAGATGGGACATCTCGCCAATCTTCCTGTAGACATTACCAAGGAACTTCTCCAGATTTTACAGGAAATGGACCTGCTGAAGCTCCAATCCACCACCGTCAGGATCAAGAACTGCAATGTGGTGGAAATGCTCTACAAGGCAATTCTCCATAGGGCTCTGAAAAAGGAAACCTCTCCCAACATTCTTTCCATCACCGAACAGATGGTCCTGAAGGCAGTTATCAAGGCCGCCCAGGAAAGTACGGAGCCCCTCAACAACGGAACCTGCGTCGTCTCCTCAGCAAACCTCGTTGCCATTGCCAAGAAGGTAACCTTCGGCATGACCCTCACCATGAGAAATATCATGCCCCTGCTGGACAAAAAAATTCTTACCTGTTCCGCCACGGCGCCTATCGAAGCCACAACATCCATTGAATCCATCCACTCCTTCTCCGGAGACCTGGACCACATCATCGATTTGATGGAACTGAACCGCATCTTCCCTCTGCTGGACAAGAAGCTGGTTGAATAATTTTCTAAATTTGCGTCAGTTAAATTTCACCCCTTAAACCAAAGGTTTAAAAATGAAGATCAAGTTGTTCCTTGCCGCTCTCCTCACCGCAGCTGCATTCACTTTTGCTGAAGGCGAAGCCGCTCCCGCAGCAGCACCCGCAGCACCCACTCTCTCTGCCGCACCTGCAGCAGAAGGCTCTCTGGCAGCAGCAGCCCAGCAGGATGCTCCCGCAGCAACCGCAACTGCAACCGAAGCAGCAGCCCCCGCAGCCGAACAGGAACAGCCCAGCATGCTGGGTGGCATGATGCCCATCATCCTCCTCTTCGTTGTCATGTGGCTCTTCTTCATCCGCCCCAAGAACAAGGAAATGAAGCAGCAGGAAGCTATGCGCAAGTCCCTCAAGAAGGGTGACAAGGTCATGACCGCAGCAGGCATCATCGGTGTTGTAACCAACATCGACGAAACCTCCACCGTCATTACCGTCCGCACCGGTTCCACCACCCTCATCGACTTTGAAAAGGCCGCAGTTCTCCGCGTGCTCAACGCAGAAGCCAAGCCGGCAGAAGCAAAGACCGAAGAAAAGAAGTAATCTAAGGCAGGGTATTTATGGCAATCCTCCCCATCCGAATTTACGGTGATCCGGTTCTCCGCAAGAAGTGCGAACCCATTACCGAAATCACTCCTGAACTGCGCCAGCTGGCTCGTGACATGCTGGAAACCATGTACGACGCTCCGGGTTGCGGCCTCGCTGCCCCCCAGATTGGCAAGAACATTCGCCTGGTCGTCATTGACACCGCAGTTCCCGGCGAGGAGGATCCCCGCCCCTACATCATGTTCAATCCCGAATGGGAAGCAGAACCTGATGCAAAGGTTGTGGAATATGACGAAGGCTGCCTTTCCGTCCCCGACATTTTCTGCAACGTGAACCGTCCGGACAAGGTTTGCGTCCGTTTCTTCGACATCAACGGTGAAGCTCAGGAAATCCATAATTGCGACGGCCTTTTCGGTCGCTGCATCCAGCACGAAGTGGATCACCTCAGCGGCGACCTGTTCGTGGACAAGATTTCCACTGCAGACCGCACCATGAACCAGTCCAAGCTGAAGAAGATGGCTAAGGACACCCAGACCAAGCTGAAAGGCAAGCGCTAAAAACATACAGGGGACGCCGTTGAATCGTCGATGGACATTCCTCTGTACTCTTCTTTTGAGCCTGTGGCCCACCCTTACGGGAGCCCAGGCTTTTTCTGCATCTGACGATGACTTCGAGCTGCCGGAATTTGAACCCAATCCCCAGAACTTCAAGCCCATCGAAGCAACTAGCACTACAGAACCAGCTCCCGAGCCACCCAAGGCAACCGTAGCCAAGGAGCCCGCCCCCGAAACGTTTAAGCCCGTTGCTACACCTGTAGCCCCGGCACCCAGCCCCGCAGAAATCCAGGCGCCAGTAACGGAAAAGAAGGCGGAGATTGTCGTCGAGAACGAATCCGCCAAGGTTCAGGCAGAGGCCATCCCGGAAAATCTGGATCGTCCCCTCCGAGTAGGCGTCTTTGTAGGCGTCAAGGAACTGTACCTCAACTACGCTGGTGAAACCATCAAGATCACTCCCGCAGGCAAGAACATCAAGCTTTCCAGCGGCAGCCACTCCATGGAAATGGACACTCGGGAATTCAGCAACGAAGACGGAACCTGTCTAGCAGTTGCTCCCGACACTAAAAGTCTAAAGCAGGCATGTTACCCCGGAGTCATGGCATTTAGGGCAAACAACGGCAAGCTGGACGCCATCAACATCGTAGACGTAGAAGATTACCTGCGAGGAGTCGTCCCCTACGAAATAGGCCGTCTAGACACCTCCCGCATTGAAGCCCTGAAGGCACAGGCAGTGGCCGCACGTACTTACGCCTACAAGCACTTTAACAGCCGCGAAGCCATGGGCTTTGACGTCTACGCCGACACCAAGGACCAAGTCTACAAAGGTCTAGAAAGTGCCACAGTCCTTACAGATCAGGCGGTAAAGGCAACCGCAGGTGTCGTCATGATGTACAACAACGATTTCATCATCGCCTATTATCACTCCACTTGCGGCGGCGTCACGGAAACGCTGGCCACCTGGAACCGCCCCGACCTCCCCTACCTGAAAAGTACATCGGACTTGATGAAAAACGGGACTCCCTACTGCAAGGAATCCAGCTATACCAAGTGGGAACGAAACTTTACAGATAAAGAAATTCTGGAAATGGTCAAGTCCAACGCCAACGAAGCCAAGGCAAAGTTCAGCGGTTTCAAGCCCAGTGACATCAAGAAAATCAAGAACATTTCCATCAAGGATAAATTGAAAAGCGGCCGCATTCTCACCCTCATCGTCAAGACGGACAAGGGCGAAATGGAAGTGCTGACCGATCGCACCCGCTGGCTCTTCAAGAAGGGAGGTTCCATCCTCCCCTCATCCTTCTTTACCATCAAGCGGGAAGGCAGTTCCTGGAAGCTTACCGGCACAGGCTTTGGCCACGGTGTAGGCATGTGCCAGATGGGCGTTCGAGCCCGCGCCAAGGACGGTCAGTCCTACGAAGAAATCCTGACCCACTACTACCAGGGAATCACCCTGGAAAAGTTCCAGCGTTAACATGGAAAATCTCAAGCCAGAACTTCGGATCATTAGCCAAGGTTGCGCCGCCAACTTTGGCGAAGGCGAAAAAATCGCCCGCGTCTTCCAAGACGAATACGACGTCAAGTTCGGCCAACCCCTCACTAGCGAATCCAAGCCCGCGGCCTATGTCCTAAACGTATGCACCGTCAAGGGTAACGCAGGAGCCATCAAGCTATTGCGCCAGGCCATTGACAACGCCCCCGACGCCAAGATTTTCATTACCGGATGCGCTCCCAAGGACTTTCGCGAAGAAGCGCTCCGCATCACCTCGAGAATCGTCTTTACGGACATCAAGGAACTGACCCGTGAAATTGTTCCGCAAGAGATGAAAAAAAACATAGCGAAGGATTCCGCCGTTCTCCGCGAGTCCCCTCTGGTGGGTATCGTCAACATCGAGAGCGGATGTCTGGACGCCTGTAGCTATTGCTCCACCCGTCTTGTAAAGGGACGCCTCCAGAGCTATCCCGCCAAGGAAATCGTACAGCAGGTTGCCAAGCTGGTGGCCGACGGTTGCCATGAAATCCAGCTCACCGGTCAGGACTGCGGGTGCTATGGATTTGACCTTGAGGAGACCTCGGATCAGCAGGCAAATCCCGCAGGCCCCCGCAATCTGGCGGAATTAGTCCAGAAAATTCTAGCGGAAGTCCCCGGAGATTACCGCATGCGCCTGGGGATGGGCAATCCCCGCCATATCCTGCGTTACAAGGACGCCCTCATGGATTGCTTCAGCGATCCCAGGGTGTACAAGTTCATCCACCTGCCGGTCCAGAGCGGAAGCGAACATACCCTTCAGGACATGAACCGCAAGCACTCCGCCCGAGATTACGCCGACCTGGCCAATGAATTCAACAAGCGCTTCCCGCTGTTCACTCTCAGTACAGACCTCATTGTAGGCTTCCCTGGGGAAACAGATCAGGACTTTGCAGATACCATGAGCATCCTTCGGGAAACTCGCCCAACCGTCTGCAATATCACCCGTTTCGTCAGCAGGCCAGGCACTCCCGCAGCCCGCATGACCAATCCCGTCCCCGACGAGATTAAGCACAAGCGTTCCGCAGAGCTCGCAGCCGCATTCCAGGAAATCGCCCAGCAGAATAACGCCCGCTGGATCGGTCAAACCGAATCCGTCACCGTAGAGAAGTCAGGCTACCGCAAAGGCACCCTCATCGCCCGTAACGACGCTTACCGCCCCGTAGCCATCCAGGTAACCGACGAAGCCCAATACGCCCCAGGCATCCGCCTAAACGTCCGTATTACCGCCGCAGAACCCTTCGCCCTCATCGCCGAAGTCATCTAGCAATAAAGCCCCGCCCTCTACATCTCATATCATATAAAAAAGACCTTCCTTTCGGAAGGTCTTTTTCAAACTCTATCTCGTAGAATTACTTGTTGAGGCGACGATAGCCACGTACGTAGGTTTCTGCAGTACGAGAGTAGTCAATGGGCAGCCACTGGGGAGAGCCGTTAGAAACCACGCAAGAGGCGTACTTTTCTTCAACGACAGTCACCTGATAGATGTAGGGGCCAGTTGCCAGCATGCGGCCATTCTGAGACACCGGATACATCTTGGCAGACAGGAGCAAGTAACCCGTATCGCCGTACACATCATTAGCAACACCATTATTGTAGCATTGCTTATTCGTCTTGCCCAAAGCATTACGCAACATTTCTTCGGTAATAGTCATCTGATACTGGCTCACGAAGTGACCCATGTTATCAAACACACGAACACTGATGCGGCTAGGACCAGAAATCACCTTACTGAAGTTGGTGCAGCTTTCAACGCCATTCTGAGAGAAACAGAGGCCATTGGATTCACCAGGATTACCCGGATTACCACCCACCACAGAAGTACGGTTAGTTGCTGTAGTTACAGCAGGATCAGAAGAACCATACTGCTTGTATTCTTCGTCACTCATCTTGGTCGGGTCACCCTTACCTACAGTAGTGGGCAGCGGAGTCAAGATCAAATCAGCTGTAAATTCGTTGGACAGTTCTCCGGAACCAGCCATATCCTGGAGTTTCTGCTGAGATTCAGCAAAGTCCGGACGGGTAATGGTAGTATCCACAGGAGCAAGAGTCTTATTACCAGACGGAATGAATTGCACAATTGCCCAGTCATCACCAGTAGGTGTATCCGGGAAACCAACCACAGCCTTACCAGAAGTGGACTTGACTTCAAAGCTCATCTTAGATGCCCACTGAAGAAGTTCTGCCCATGTTTCTGCACCCACGGCGGAAACGTAAGCACCCTTCAGTTCATCGTCATTTGCAATTTCAGAGTACTTTTCCAGCGGGAAGTTAAAGGCAATCAAGTCAGAACCCAGAATTCCGGTTTCCACAACATTACCAGCAGCATCCTTCAAGGTGCCGTTCATCTGATAGAGCTGACCCTTGGCGCCCTTATTTTCCGGACCAGAAATAGATTCAATGTAGAAGCCATAAGTCTTGGTTACGGTATTACCGCTAGCATCCTTTTCCGTACGCATCACGATAATAGCAGGCTGGGTGGCGCCTTTCATGGCAATATTCTGATATGTTTCCATATCCAGTTCAGTATTCAGCAACATGCTGACAGCCTGGTAGGTAGTGCCATCTTCTCTAGTTTCGTTCTTCACAGACACGTTGTTTGCAGCGGGCTGACCATAACGGGACGGAGCCAGTTCGGACAAGGAGCTGCGGATACGGAGATTGGAACCATCGGTCTGGCGGTCAGCATAGAAGAAGTGAATGTGATGCCAGGATTCGTCCTTCCAGACACCTGCAGCGTCAATCTTAGTTGCACAAGAATCTGCCAAGGGATCACCAAAGTGGCAGCCGTGACTATTTGCAGCCAGGTAGTCCATGTTTGCAGTACCAGCAGCAGCAAGGTGAGTACCACCCAGATCCACAACCAGGACGCCATCCACATAAATCCACATGTCATCATCACCGGTGAACTTAAAGACTTCGCCAGCACCCTTCTTGTACTTAAAGGCAGCATAGCCCATCATGGTAAAGCCATAGTTACGGAGATGGCGCTGTCCCAAGGTCGGATCAGACAAGGTGGCAGCCTGTGCAGCGTCACCATTCTTAGGACCACCGGCAGCAATCCAAGCATTACAAAGCTTAGCGGTATTATCGCCCATGAAGTCAGTCTGGGTAGAAGCCCACTGGTACTGATAGGGAGGGCAGAAAATGGACAGGGACTGAGCACCGAACTGGTTCGGGTACTGCGGCTTGGAACCCATCCAGGTAAACTTACCATCGTCAGAAATAGAATCCAGAGGGAAGTAACCACCGTTATTCCAGTTCTTATCAATTTCAAAGTACTTGGAATCAGTGGGGTCCTGATCCAAAATCAAAGTCGTATTGGTACGCTTATGAGCGATACCTTCGATCTTTGTTCCAGCAACAGAGTCTGCATACCACTGTTCAAAAAGTCCATTATCGCAAGCATCGCGATTCTTAAGAATGGTCGGAGAATACATGTCCAGATTTCCTTCTGCATCCTTCGGGAAATACAAAGCCTCCTTCACCATGCCCGGAGTGATATACACAATCTGGGACCATCCATGAGTCTTACAAGTCTTGGTGCACTGCTTGCTCTTATCGGCCATATTCTTAGCCCAAGAGTCGGAATCATCGGAACAAAGATCCGCCACCAAGCCACGCATCACCTTCAGGCCAAGGGGATTCAGCTTGGTGTCCGGCTGGCAGTTGGAAAATTCACCGTACCAGGCATAGCCCTGGGGAGTGTTTGCCGGGAGGGCAAGAGCAGCGACATAGTCCGGAACCGTGGACTTTGAGCCAGTCTCAGAAGCCAAGTCCTTAGGATAACCGAGAGTACCAATTGCAATACCAAGAGACGGAGACTGAGTATTACCACAACCGTAAACATCAGGTTGGCTGCGACGCTTCATCCACTCGGTATCAGTCGTATAGGACGAATGCCAAGTTGTCAAATCACCAATATCTCTGTTTTTGGAGCCGTTAGCTATACTATTGTAAGCTTCTTCCTGGAAGTTTTCAAAGTCCGGATGAGTTACCGGAAAGTCACGAACAATAATATCCAGTTCACGCTGATTTTCTGCAACGATTGCCTGAGAGGGGACCACCCCTGCCAGACTGAGCAACACTGCAGAAAGTACAATTCGCTTAGCTGTCTTCTTCATAATTCCAATCTCCACCTGTACACAGGTTCAAATATCCGAACCTAAATATACTCCATTTTGGGCTAAACATGAAAATCTAAATTGGAAAAATCTATGTAAAAAAGGGTTTTACAACATTTGCGTGACAAAAAACATGGATTTTCGCCCCTATTTTTCTAAAATGTGGCATTATGTCCGCATCAACTCTATTCACCATCGCTATTGTTTTGGTTCTCCTGAGGGTTTTCTGGTTGAGAATTAAGGCCGCAGGAACCCAAAATCAACATTTTAAGAACCTTCCCCCCAAGGATCAGCTGGCTGTTTTGAAGGAATGTCTTCTAAACAACCCTACTGAGCGCAATTTTCAAAACCTAAAAAGGTTCATTTTCGAAAGAAACCTCGACTTAGATATGGAACCGTACCGTTCCTACATGAAAATCCAGCTGGAATTATCCAAACGAAAGGACGCCCTAGTCGAAGACGACGAACTTTATGCCCAGGAATCCCGATTCATGGACCAGATGGAGCCCCTGGAATTTGAGGAAGCCCGAGAGGCCCTACAAGCCGGAGACAAGGAAACCTTCATCACCCGCAGTCTAGAAGGAATATCCCGCCTCTATTCGGACGAAGCCATCGAGAAAGCTCTGGAAGAGCTCTCCCCCACCTACCCCAAAGCGGAAAAACTCCTGGACGGATACCGTAAGCTCATTCAAATACGAGACGAAAGCGCCGCGGACGATAAATCACTGGAAGCGCTCCGCAAAACCAGGGATCAGTGGGAAGACGATCTCCTAAATATTCAGAAATAAAAAATAACCTGCGGGACTACCTGCAGGTTATTTACGTTATACGTAAAGACGCGTTAACTTAGAACATCTTCCAAGTCAGGCCGAACAGCACCATGGTCTTGTACTGAGTATCGGTATCCTGATCCAGATCGTATGCCATGTCGTAACCGACCTGGAGTTCGACCAGCGGAGCGATGCTTACGGTCAGCAGGTTTTCCCAGCGGCCATCGATTTCTTCAACACCTTCGAAGTTCACGAAAGCCCACAGACGGCTCTTGAAGCTTACGATGTCGGAGAAAGCGTACTTGAATTCGGTAACGGATTCCAGACCCGGTTCATCCTTGACGGTCTTAAGATGCTTGCGATCACCACGAGCAATCTTTTCTGCGCCATGATCGTCAGCATAGCCATAACCATCAGAAATGGTCATACGGTTTGCAAAACCGATACGCTGACTGAACATATCATTAGGAATGTAAGCAAGACCTGCAACCTGTGTTTCGTATGCAGGGTCCATGAAGCTGGAAATAGCAGTCTTCACTTCGTTGCCGTCTTCGTCTTCGCTGTACTTATAACCAGCAATCATCTGAGTTTCAAAACGGTTACCGACATAGGGCTTAAGAACTTCAGTCATGTTGAAGTCCAGCATGGATTCCCAGAAGATACGGTCGGAAGACTTACGCTTGCCGAGACCCTTGGTCCAAGTCTGACCCAGGTCGAAGTCAATGAGGTTACGCCAGTTGGCAACCTTCCACTGGTTCTGCAAATCTGCATCAAAGGTAACCAACCAAGTATAGTTGGAGGTACCATCCTGCTGCCAGTTGCTGAAGTTATAGTAGTTATACTTTACAGCGGCGACTACGTCTGCCTTCATGTTTTCAGGAAGAGCACCTTCGAACATGCCACCTTCGGCCATAGCGGGAGCTGCAAAAGCGCATGCAGCAACACAAGACATCAAGAATGATTTCAACTTCATTTTTGTTCCTTTTGTAGCGGCCCGACATTCAGGCCCGTGATTTGGGTTTAAAGATAGGATAAATATTTGATTATATTTGTGTGCGATGAATTTTATCCGTTCAAAAAGCATCCTTTTGCTCGCCCTAGTGATTAGTTTCACAGTCTCCAGCCATGCGGGAGATTGGCGTTTCGGATTTGGAGCAGGAATTAGGAATACAACCCCCGTCGTGCTGGTCGGGAGTGTCGGCTACAAGGATTTAACCGTCAAGATTCAAGGTCTTGGATACCAAAGTGGCCCTAACGATTTCTGGTGCGGCATTCGAGGAAGCCTACTGTGGACGTTCTTTGGAAATCTACCCTTCAACTTTGATGTCGGTGTAGGTGGCGGCTACGACTTTGCCAAAGCCCCCAACAAAATTCACCAGGCTTTTAACGACGCCAACAATGGACATTACCTCTACGGATACAACTACAAGGAAAACCTGGACGTATCTCTAGAACTGTGGACCCATGTCTACGGGTTTTACACACAAATTAGCGTCCCCGCCTATCAATTCCTGGACCATGATGCCCCCAACATCCTTTGGGGAACAGGATATATGATAGAATTCTAAATCTATCGAACAAAAACAGAAAAAGGCCGCGGCATAACCGCGACCTTTTTTAGCTTCTAGGAAAGGGTCCAGGGGAAACCCTGGGGTTTCCCTTGCTACTTATTAGGGAGCTTGACTTCCTTGCCGAACTTCACGTTGGTCTTCTTGCCGAGCAAGAGAGCGCGAGTCTTGAGGGGCAGGCCGAAGCAACGGATGAAGCCAGTTGCATCCTTCTGGTCGTACATTTCGACGTCAGAGAAGCCACCGAGGTCCATGTCGTACAGGGAGTTCGGGCTCTTGATGCCAGCCGGAATGATGTTACCCTTATAGAGCTTGAGGGTGACTTCACCGGTAACGACGCTGTTAACTTCGTCGAAAAATGCGTCCATAGCCTGACGGAGCGGAGTGAACCACTGACCATTGTAGACCAGGTTTGCATAGGTCATAGACATCTTCTGAGCTTCGAACAAGGTTTCCTTGTCGAGAACCAGCTGTTCCAGGCATTCGTGAGCCTTGTACAGGAGGGTGCCACCCGGAGTTTCGTACACGCCGCGGCTCTTGAGGCCAACGAGACGGTTTTCAACGATGTCCAGGAGACCGCAAGCGTTTTCACCACCGATCTTGTTGAGAGCTTCCAGGAGTTCAACTGCGCCCATCTTCTTGCCGTTGATGGAAACCGGAGTACCCTTTTCGAAACCGATGGTCACGTGAGCGGGCTTGTTGGGAGCCTTTTCGTAGGTAGCGGTATGCTTGAGCATATCGTACTTGTGTTCCTTATCCGGTTCTTCCAGGATGCCACCTTCGTGAGAGAGGTGCCACAGGTTGCCGTCTTCGGAGTAGATCTTCTTCTTGCTGATGCCGTTCAGAGGAATCTTGCGGGCTGCAGCGTAGTCAATAGCGTCTTCGCGGCTGTGGATGTTCCACTTGGGGTCCTTCCACGGAGCGATGATTTCGAGCTTCGGGTTGAGAGCGGCATAGGTCAGTTCGAAACGGACCTGGTCGTTACCCTTACCAGTTGCGCCATGGGAAACAGCGTATGCGCCTTCCTTTTCAGCGATCTTAACCTGGTACTTAGCGATAAGAGGACGAGCGAAAGAGGTACCCAGGAGGTAGGTGCTTTCGTACTTGGCACCAGCGCGGACGGTGGGCCATACGTAGTCTTCGAGGAATTCCTTCTTGAGGTCCAGGACGTAGCACTTGGAAGCGCCAGTAGCGAGAGCCTTCTGTTCCAGAGCCTTAGCATCCGGGAAATCGTTCTGACCCAGGTCAGCGGCGAAAGCGATCACTTCGCAATCGTAGTTTTCCTTGAGCCAAGGAATAATGATGGAGGTATCGAGGCCACCGCTATAAGCGAGAACGACCTTCTTCTTGGATTCTTTCTTTGCCATTGTTATTGTCCTTTTTTAGACAGTTGAATTTTAGACGCTGAAAATATAGCAACTATTTGCGGCCACCAAACCATTCATTCACATCCTGTCCCTCTTTCATGGCGGTAGGAAGGTTTTCCATACCCTCCCCCAGGATTACAGTGCGAATGCCATTCTGGTTGAACAGGTTTCCAATATATTCCATACCACTGCGCCCCGCCTCATCATGATCCAGGCACAGCACAACGTTCTTGTTCTTAAAGAGAGGCAACCAACTCACCTTGAAGGAACGAACTCCAGGAATACCTACGGCATTAATCTTCTGACCAATCATCGTCAAGGTATCTACTACACCTTCACATAAGTAAATCCAGCCAGGTTTCTGGTCCAGCGCAGACATATTGTAGGGGTAAGGAACAGTCCCCTTCAGGCACAGTTCCTTAGGTTTGGTATCCTTATCCAGAGCCCTTGCCTGGAAATAGAAGGAACGGCGGCCCGTATCCAGGTAAGGAAAAATCAAAGGGTGCTTGTAATAACGGAGATTGCCCTTTTCATTAAAGAGGCCTACATGCTGCAAAACTTCCACACCGAACTCATCCCGAAGGCTCTTGTTCAATGCACTATAGTCCGTAATCGTTCGCAGAAGCATCTTGTCCCAGATAGGCTTATAAATGCGACGACGCATGAGCCACGCAGCCGCGGGAGTGTTATCCACCGGACTAAGACGTTTCAAGAATGAAAGAATCAATTTCTTTCTTTCGTCCTCGGAAATCAGTTCTTTTTCCTCGGTTTCCGGCATCACATCTTCAGAAGGAGCAATTACCACAGGGGCAACGAGTTTTGTATTAATAGGTCCTCTGGAAACTGCAGGTGTTTTCTGAGACACCACAGGACGTTTCGCATTGGCGGGGACAAGAACCGGATATTGTTCCATAAGCCAGTCCAGCGCCTCTGTGAAAGAACAATCCTTCAAGAGCTGAACAAGGGAGATTACATCACCACGAACATCGTCGCAGACCCAGCAGCGGAAACTGCCGTACTCTTCAGATATGGAAACAGAAGGCGTGCGATCCCCATGGGTATGGCGCTGCGGGAAAAAGCAACGGCACTTGCCGTGACTCACTTCCACGCCCAGGGACTGGGCCACCGCCGTAATGGAAATTGCGGACTTAAACTGTTTCAATTCTTCGTTAGTCATCTTGCGTACCACAAGTATAACAAAAAGCTTTTTCATTTTTCATCTTTCACATTTCATTTTTCATTCCTTTTATTGTTACATTTTGGCTATGAAAATTCTCGAAAACGAACCTATGTGCAACCACACCTCCTTCAAGGTAGGCGGCCCCGCTAGATATTTCATCAAGGTTGATTCCTCAGAAGAAATTCTGGAAGCACTCAAAATGCTTGCCGACCAGCACCTTCCTCATTATGTGGTAGGCAACGGCACCAACCTTCTGGTTGCCGACACTGGGTTCGAGGGCGGCATCATCACCTTGGGCAAGCCCTTTTCCGAAGTAGAAGAACTAGGAAACGGAAAGTTCAAGGTGGGCGCAGGGATTTCTCTAGGAGCATTCGCCCGCAAGTCCATCAAGATGGGCTTCGCAGGAATCCACAAGCTGGCAGGCATCCCGGGAACTCTGGGCGGAGCCATCTATATGAATGCGGGTGCATACGGTCAGGAAATCTGTCAGACCTGTGTGGAAGTTGAAAGTATAGACCGCAATGGGAACCATCACGTACGTCCTGCCGCAGAATGTGACTTCGGTTATAGAACCAGCCTGTACCAAGGTCTAGCGAAAAAAATTGAAACCGCAGAAATTATTTTATCTGCAACATTCCAATTGGAGCCTGCAGAAGTATCAGGCAAGGACAGCTACACGCTGGAAACGGAAATGCAGGAATGCATGGCTAAGCGTAAGGCTAGCCAACCGCTGAATATGCCCAACGCAGGTTCCACCTTCAAGCGACTTCCCGTCGGTTCCGCAGAAATGCCCCAGCAGATTGCCCCTGGTTATTACATCGAACAAAGCGGGCTCAAGGGATTCCGCATAGGTGGCGCCGAAGTCAGTACCGTCCACGCCAACTTTATCGTCAATGCAGGTGGCGCCACCGCAAACGACATCAAGACGCTCAGCGAGTACGTACAAAAAACTGTAGCTGAAAAATTCAACATTCAGCTACAGCGGGAAATCATCTTGCTAGGAAATTTCTAATTCTCTTTTTCAAGATCTTCTGCGTCGGATTCGTCCGGCGCATTTTCTTTTGCGGGCAGCGGATCAAAGCGATTGAGGATTTTGCAAACAATGGCATAAACAATTCCGCCAATAGCACCGCCAGTAAAATCTGCGATCAAGTCCATAGGATCGCAGCTACGACCATCCACAAAGCTCTGGTGAAATTCATCGGTACAGCCATAAACCAAAGCCAGCACCGCCACGATCAAGACTCTCAGCCATTGGCGGGAGGACCACTTGGCGCGATTCCACCACAGAGCAAAACAGCCCGCCAGAGTCGCATATTCACAAGTATGAGCCAGCTTATCCCAAACATGAGGAAAGTCCTGAAGGTCCGCCTGCGTCATGGAAGATAGCTTAAAAATGATTGCCATGCAGAGGACTGCAGGAATCTTACGGAAAAACGGATACTTGTCAAATAGGCTTTCGAACATCTTAGGACTAAAAATAGAAAAAAGCAATTTCTATATTTCATCCCATGAAAGCAATTATCCTGAAAGCAACCCGTGAAAAGTCCGCACTGCGTTTCCATCCCTGGATTTTCAGTGGCGCCATTGATGAAGTTACCGGCGACCCCCAGTTGGGCGACGTAGTAGAAGTTTACAGCTATCATAGCGATTTTCTTGGTTTGGCAGCCTACTCTCCCAAATCCCAGATTCGTGGACGTTTCTGGACCTTTGGCGAAAAGGCAAACATCGATCGAGATTTCTTTAGCGACATTCTGGACCGAGCCATTGCCGCCCGCAAGAGCCGCGGTTTTGACATCGCCGACAAGGAAAGCGCCTTCCGCTTGATCAATGCGGAAAATGACGGCATTCCCGGATGCATTATCGATAAGTATGCAGACATCTACTCTGTGGAAATTCTTGCTGCAGGTGCAGAAGTCAACCGTAAGATTATTTACGAACTACTGGCAGAAAAAACTGGCTGCCGCGGCATCTATGAACGCTGCGATTCCGACGTCCGCAAGAAGGAAGGTCTCCCCATCCGTACAGGTTGTGTCTATGGCGAAGTTCCCGATGAACCGGTCATCATTAACGAGAACGGCATTCTCTTCCCCATCGACGTAAAGAACGGCCATAAGACAGGTTACTATCTGGACCAGCGAGACGCTCGCCGTCGCGTAGGTGAATTGGCAAAGGGAAAGAAAGTCTTGAATTGCTTCTGCTATACAGGTGGCTTTGGTCTGTACGCTCTTCGCGGTGGTTGCGAGAAGGTTTACCAGGTGGACGTTTCCAAGGACGCCCTGAAGCTTGCCAAGGAAGGCATCATGCGCAACAAACTTTCCACAGCACATGCAACCCACGTGGAAGCAGACGTATTCCAGTATCTGCGTAAGTGCCGCGACAAGGCAGAAACCTTTGACTTTATCGTATTGGATCCGCCTAAGTTTGTAGACTCCAAGGACAACCTTCAGAAAGGTTGCCGCGGTTACAAGGACATCAACTTGTTGGCTATGAAACTTCTGGCAGAAGGCGGAATGCTGGCAACCTTTAGTTGCTCCGGCCTGATGGAAATGGATTTGTTCCAGAAGATTATCGCCGATGCTGCAGCAGACGCCCATAAGCGAGTGCAGATCATCGAACGCTTTGGACAGCCCGCAGACCATCCAGTGAATACCGCATTCCCTGAAGGTCAGTACCTTAAGGGATTGCTGGTCCAGGTAATCTAAGGACTATTCAGCCGGTACAGGATCCGGTTCTGCATTGACACAAGCCGGAGACTGCGGATCTTCAGAGCATTCATCCTTTGCATCTGTGGAGTTGTTACCGCAGCCGATGATGGACAGAACAGAGACTAGAAGGGTTAAACCGATAAACTTGCGAATCATTATTGACTCTCCTTTTTCTCTAAGGATAACAAAACAAAGAACGCCCGTCAACGACGGGCGTTCTTTTTAAGCTTTTGAATAGCTAGAAGAAAAATTACTTTTTCTTAGCAGCCTTCTTAGCGGGCTTTGCAGCAGCCTTCGGAGCAGCCTTGGGAGCAGCCTTCTTAGCAGCAACGGAACCCTTGAGAGCAGCGCCAGCCTTGAAGCCAACGGTCTTGGAAGCCTTGATCTTGATCTTTTCGCCGGTCAGAGGATTGCGGCCTTCACGAGCAGCGCGTTCCTTAACAGCGAAAGTACCGAAACCGATGAGCTGAACGTTGCCGTCCTTCTTAACACCAGCAGCGATTGCATCGAGCACAGCGTCGAGAGCGCGGCCAGCAGCAGCCTTGGATTCAATGCCAGCTTCCTTGTTGGCGAGGATTGCGTCGATGAGTTCTTGCTTGTTCATTATTAACTCCTTGAGTTTTTGAGTAGGTTAGAATTTCAATGGCAATATTATACCTTTTTTTTCAGAAAGAAGTTGAATCTTTCACAAAAATTTTCAAAAAACCTAATAAAATCAAGCCTTAGAGCCGTCCTCCACCGCTGGAACGGCGCTACTATCGGCTTTCTGCTGGATTTTCTTGATGTAAACTAGGCAAATGCAGGTAAAGGGAATGGCAACGATAAGGCCCAGGAATCCCAAGAGTTTTCCCCAGATAGAGAGGGAAAGGAGGATTCCAACAGGAGGCAAATCCATGGAGGAGCCCACTATTTTCGGCACAAGGAAGAAGTCCTGAATCACTTGTACGATAAGGTAAACCAGCAAGACGATGATGGCGACTTCCCAGAAAGGCATGCCCGATTCCAATGCATAAACAACAGCAAGAAGGAGCGCTACGGGGATAGATGCCAGCTGGAAATAGGGAATCATATTCATGGCACCAGATACCAAGCCGAAAGCCACGCCCATCGGTAACCCTATGATAGCAAAGCCGATAGCGTAAAGAACACCTACGCTCAAAGCCACCAGGGACTGGGCGCGGAAATAATTACCCATGAACTTGTCTACTTCGGAACCGAATTCAGAAATACGACCTTTGAAGCGCTTGGGAAACAAATCTCGAACACCCTTGCGGAGTTTGGGCAAGTCCAGCATAATAAACACCAGATACATGAAAATCAGGGATGCACCAGAAATCCACACAAAGATTTGACCACCCTTGGAAATTACACCCCAGGCACCCGGCAGGACTTTTCCCGCCAGTGATTGTGCTGACTGCCAAATATCCAGTTCCTTAAGTGTGGTAGAAATATTCTTCCAGGAAACGTCATTCTTCAAGGAATTCCAGAGTTCATCCGGAACGAATTCCGATAGACGGTTAGCCCAGTTGGAGTCGCTAAAAATTCGAGAGACAAGAACACCTAAATGTTGGATTTCCCCAACGATTTTTGGGACAATGAACCAGAGTAAGCCGCCTACGACGCTCAGCGTGCAAAGCAAAACGATGATTACAGCAATAATACGATGCTTGACCTTAACCTGCAACTTTGCAACCAGCGGGTCTAAAATGTACGCAAGCAAAAACGCAGCGAAGAAAGGAAAAAGAACTCCCTTAAGATAATTCACCAGCCACAGCAAAGCCACAGCACCAAGAACAACGCCCAATAGGCGCATAATCTTATCAATGGTCCAAATTCTATTCACTTGCATATTTTCCTTTCTTATTCCCGAGATGCATTTCCACGCCAAAGCCTAATGGATTTCAGTTCTATTTCATCCGGAATGCCTCGCATCACCTTTTCTCCATTTACTACAGCAAGAATGACGCCTCGATCAAAGTAAGACAGGTAATCATCCTTATCCAAGCCTTGCTCCACAAGCCACCATTCCGGAGTTTTAAGATCCGTCAAGGCAAATTTGGTTACCGTATTTGCAGGAATAATCTTTGTTTTTGGACGATAGCTCAACAGTGCCCCCGCCCGGCTATAAACAGGATCGTTATTCAAAATACGAAATTCCACCGACTGCATACGTCCCGTTCTTACATTCACTTCCACAGAGTCAAACTCATCAAAGTCAAAGAAGTTTGCTGCAGGACGATGATTTACGGACAATAGGTTCACGCCAATTCCCGCGTAGGAATACGCCTTGCCAGAACGGATATTCACATCAGCCGTAACGGAGCCATCTTTCGCCACATGAATCGTGCTAGTAGAATATCCACCCGCAATAGAGTCATTCATGGCGTATACTTCATAGGTATCCGTAGGGAAAATCGTCATTTCACGAAAGCCAAACTTTTTCTGCAAGGCAAAAAAAGCTAGAAGCACAACCAGCAAAAGGACGCAAGTTGCAATGACAATTACAACCTTACGCTTCATTATCATTGCCTTTTTTCTTGGGATGGCGAAGTCCAATGGCGGCAATGACCACCAGGAGAATCAAGCCCAAGGTAATACCGAAATAAAGATTGCTTACGCCCGACACAGACAGCTGATGGACCTTGAGAGAATACTTCTGCCCGCGGGGCTGATTCCAACCGGAGGTAATTTCCAGACGAGCGGAAGATTCCAGCGAGCGGCGGTTACGGGCAGACTTCTGGCCGTATTCATCAAACCAGAAATCAGGCGTGTAGAAATCATCCATAGGGATAGCGATGGTTTCGCGGCCACCCTTCAGGGGCACTTCCTTCAGGAGAAGTCTAAAGGTATTAGGCTTATCCAGCTGAGTCACATCCGGATCAAAGGTCCAGATTTTCAGGAGAATTTCCTTGGTTCCACTCGATTCAATATCCAGAAGAACCGTGTCCACAAAATTCCACTTCTTGAATTTCTTGTTGGCCACATCACCCAGCTGGAAAAGAACGCCACACCAGCCGCCCTTGCCACTTTCCGGTCCCAAGGTACAGCTAAACTCTAGCGTAGAATCCCCTGCAGCATATTCAATCTGGGAGGTTCCACCATCATACTGGTCATCGTAAGCCTCTACAGAAATTCCGTCACTCACCGGAAAAGCCGAGTCAAAGAAGCGCTGATCCGGGAGGTAGTTATACACTCCCAGAATGATTGCCACCACAATCCCTAATATGGTGTAAGTCTTAGTCATTATTCTTCTATCTCGATGAACTTCTTCAGGTGAATGTTGTACTGTACCAGGTCCAGCGGATCCTCGTCCGGCATCTTTTCGCCCATAATCTTATTGACAAGAGCATCAAACCACTTGATGAAGAAGAAGTGGTGTTTGCCTTCCTTGCCCGGATTCTGGAACGGATTGTCCAGAGTACGCTGGAGCAGTTCCATAAAGAGGGAGGGTTTCATATGGAAAGTCTTGCAGCAGGTGGTCACCTTGCCGTCAAAGCCATAATCGGGAAGTTTTCCGTCTACCAGAGGTTCCCCGTGATCGATACAGCAAGGATTTTCACAAACCGGATCCTGCACATTCATACGCTTCAAGGCCGCAAGCCACAGTTCGCGGGACTTATCCGTCAGGTCACCACGGAAAGCCATGGTCTGATCGCAGGGGAAAAACACAGAATGGCACTTAGGGCAAATACGCAACTGCAGGTGATGCAGGGTTACTTCAGTCACTTCGGCCTTACAAAAAGAACATGTACTCATAGGATTCAATATAGGAAACTTTTTTCAGAGTAGAGATTAGGGAACAGGGGATAGGGTATAGAGATTAGAAACTAGAAATTAGAGACTAGGGATTGCAGGAGATGAACATTACCTAGTGCAAAAAAGACGAAACATCCAGGGGCGTCTGCGCCTGCATTGTGCGGCCCTAGCCCCTAAACCCTAGACCCTATTTACTATATTACAGGCCATGGCAAAAGTTGTACAGATTACTTCCGAAAATTTTGAAACCGAAATCGCCCAGCCTTCCGAAACTAGGGCTGTAGCCGTTCTTTTCTCTTCCGCTGAATATCCCGATTGCGCAGGTTACGCCCAGCTCATGGGTCAGCTTTCCACCAGCATGGACTTCACCTTGGGCGTGGTCAGCTGTGATGACCGTGCCAACATGCAACTCATCCAGGCATTCCGCGTACGCTCCGTTCCCGAAGTTCATATCGTGGACAAGGGCCAGATTGCAGATGTAATCGCCGGTGTACTTCCCGAAGAAGAACTGAAGAAGCGTCTGGAAAAGTTCTACGTCTCCGACGAGAACCGCTTCATGACCGCCCTGGAAGAAGCAATCGCCCAGAAAAATTACGATGAAGCCCTTCCCATGCTGAACGAAGCCCTCCAGCAGAAGCCCGAAGACAAGCAGTTGATGCTCCTGTGGGCAAAGGCAAGTCTGGGAATCGGCGACTCCGAAAAGGCAAAGGAAATTCTCAAGAAGTTCAATGAAGCCGACGACCAGTACAAGGAAGCAAAATCCCTCCTGGAACTGTTGGACTTCCACGCCGAAGCAGCCAAGAAGGATGTTCAGGGCAAGGAAGCCATCGTCTATCACGAAGCCTGCGGGCTCGCCGCTGCAGAACAGTTCGAGGAAGCCCTCCAGGTATTCCTGAACCTGTACGTGGAAGCCCCGGAATGGAATGATGGAGCAGCCAAGAAGGCCATGCTCACCTTGTTCGGCGTTCTAGGCCCCAAGCACGAGCTGACTTGGAAGTACCGTGCCAAATTGAATACCATTATGTTCATCTAAACAACCTTGGGTAGGAGGATCTGATGACAAAGCACATTTGGGCTGCAGCTCTTGCTGCAACCGCACTTTATTTTTCCGCATGTAGCGAAGGCGACACCGTTTCCAGCTCTGAATTTCATGGAGCTGACTATCTCTTCAATTCCCAATCGGAAATGAAAGGTTTACCTTGCGATAAGGATCATGAGAATAGCACGGCCTATTACAAGCCCGATGACGTAATCCTATCCTGCGAATACAGTAGCAAGTATAAGGAATGGGTTTGGACGGCCAGCAGCAATAACGAAGAATCCTCCAGCAGCAAGGAAGACGATTCCTCTAGCAGTAACGGCAGCAGCAGTTCTGCGCAATCCTCCTCCAGCAGCAAGATGGTTGAATCCTCCAGCAGTGTCAAAAGCGATTCTTCCGAAAGACTTCCTAAGGACACCACTTCCGCGGAACGCCCTGAAAGATACGAGCTGCCAGAGTTGGACTCCGCAAGCATAAAGATTGCGGAACCCTGCGTAATAGATAGCGTGGACAACTGTGAGTATGGAACCTTCACCGACGCTCGAGACGGACACATCTACAAGACTATTAACATCGGCACACAAACCTGGATGGCAGAAAATCTGACATTCCAATACCATAGTTCTTCTGCGATTGGAGGCCGCCCTAACACGCAAATACACACCGGGTTTAACGGTTGCTTACACACAACCTTTAACAATGATGACTGTCCCGCAGATAGCGTAGTCTATACGTGGTCAGCCGCTATGGATTCCGCAGGACTCTTTAGTGAAGACGCCATAGGATGCGGAGATAGTACCTTATGTTACAACGCACCAGAAGTTCAAGGAGTTTGCCCTGAGGGTTGGCATCTTCCCAACATCAATGAATGGAAAGAACTCGCCTTTGCAACCAATTTAAGTAGTACAGATAGTTTGAATGCACGAGGATTCAACCTCACCAGCACCAGTAGCTTCAACGATTTTTGGAGTTCAACCGAAGAATGGATTAATCATGTTTATTTAGCAATTTTTTATGCCGATATGGGATTCTATTCGTCTACCACGAGACCCAAAGACGATAATAGGCCTGTCAGATGCGTTAAAAACACATCCAACCAAGCAAGAGTCAAAACAAGCTACTTCATAGATAAAAGAAATGGTGAATTTTACAAGACAGCCAAAATCGGAAACCAAACATGGATGGCCCAGGATTTACAATACCCATACAGAGACGCCGTTCGTAGTTACGATGATTACCCCGCTATCGCCTGCAATGCAGAAGAATACCATGGCAAAGGTTATCAGCTTAATTACAAATACAGCTGGGCCGCAGTCGTAGATTCCCTGGGCAACTTTGACGGAATCGGCAAAGGGTGTGGATCCTTTGTGGATTGCGACATCAAGGAAACCATCGTAGGAGTATGCCCTGAAGGCTGGCACATTCCAGACTCAACAGAATGGGCAGAGCTTATCAACTATGTAAAAAAGGACAACCCTACCGTAGGAACGGCCAACAGTTTGGCATCCATATACTTCAGCAATCGAGCAACCAACAAATACGGTTTTACTGTCACAGCAACAGGATACGCAAGCTACGAAATAGGATCATCCCTTCACGTAACCAAGGACGCCTATTTCTGGACAGCCACCCAGCATAGCGAATATTCTGCAGTCGCTGTTGTATTCAAGCAAAATTTTGATGACGCCCGATTCGATTCAATGAACAAAAAATATATGTACAGCATTCGCTGCGTGGAAGACTAACTTAGTCTTTCACACACCGAATAGAAGCCCTCATTGGACTTTTGCCATATAGCGGAACTACACTCCTGGTGGTAATGGTTGCAGTCTTCAAATCCCGATAATCATCCAACGGATCCGTATTCTGGATAAAAAATACAGCTGCAAATCCTGTTTCCTTGTGGAACAAAACTCTACCGCTACGATCGGACACATCTCTTCCCGCGGGAATTGCTGTAAAGCCTGATGTATTTAAAGCCTTATACAGGTTTACATCCCAGCCTTTCTCACCTCTGAGGGCGATTACAGTCGTGTCGCCATCAGCTCTGGACTCATCCATGAGGGATTCAAATTCAAGGGAATCAGGCAGATGCCAACCATCAGGGCAGATATCATAGGCGTCATCCATGGGATAAAGGCGTCCATTTAATGCACAGTCACCTTCTTCACCTACTCGATAGTTGATACCTCCCCCGCAAGGAGTATTCTCATCCACTTTATAATTCAAGTTCTGGGCCATCCAAACATGAGGTCCAATCTTTACAGACTTATAAACTTGACCATCACGTTCATCCTTAAACTCATCATACTTCACATCCGGATTAAAATAGTCCTCGACATTTCCCCTACGAACCACTCTCTCTGTACGCTTGGGAGGATTCGACATATCCACCTCCCGGACACAACGAACAGACATCAAACTATGCATATCTACAGGCATAATAGAACCAGATGAGCCATATAGAGCCACATACTGATGATCGGCAAACCACATCAAGAACACCTCGAATTCTATATACCCTTTCGTTCCATTGCCCTTAGAAGGCAGAGCGGAAAAACCAAGCGCATCTGTCCCATGACACTCAATACCCCGTGTTTCCCAAAGCCATCCCTTCATCGCCAAAAGAGTATTCCAGTGATATTCAGATTCCTTGGTATACACATCTGCATAACTCCACAATTTGTCGTAATATTCCGCCCAAGTAGGAATCCACCATCCCTCAGGGCAAACTCCCTGCACATGATCGTTCTCATAATCAGGATTTATGTTAGCAGCCGATAGAAGGCCAAGAGAATCCACTGCATATTTCCATTGATAAATACGTCCATACTTGGCACAGGAATCCTTAGAATCCTTAAGGCAATAGCTCAACTTCTGATAACCTTTGTGGTAGTCATAGTTCAAATTCTGTGCAAACCATTCTAGGTCACCAATTACTACGGTCTTGTAAACCTGACCATCGCGGGAGTCTTCAAAATCGTTATACTGAATCTCTGGATTCAAGTACTGGGTGATATCCCACATTTCACCAGGATCTCGAGAAGAAGAACTTCCGCTACGGCGGCAGAATCGTCAGACCAAATCCACTCGCCGTCCTCCTTTAGACAAACAAGAATCTTATCCTTTGATTTCAGATAGGCCGTAGCCCCTTCCTTACCCTCATTACAGGGGAACGTCAGCTGGGCGGATTCAGAATCCCAGACATAATCATATTCAGAAGGTTCAGTAGAAGACTTGTCATCGGAACCGCTACATGCGGCCAACATCAACAAACAGGCAAAAGCCCCCAAAGAAAACTTATACATTAGATGTATCCTCCAACCCCAAATATAGACTTTTGTAAAAAACTAATCGTCCCTAATACCCGAGAGCAGCCAATATTCTTTTAGATATTTCCTCAAAAGCCTTGTCATTGGGATGGGAAGCGACAAATACATCCGCTGTTATGAATTCCTTTCCTGTCCAAGTAATTCTCTTATTTTCAGAATCATCTTCATAAGATGATATTTTTATGATGGATGCATAAAGCGAATCCTCAGAATAAAACCTTATGGTCAAGGAATCTCCATTCACCTCATAGGAATCATACTTCAATGAGAATTCTCTTTCAAAAGGATAAACATTCACATCACCGAGCCTAGCCTGATTGTCAGATGTATTCAAATCGGAAATATCCACAAAGGTAATCCCATAATCATCAGCCAGGCGCTTCAGAAGAAATTGTTTTAAAGGAGTTGAATACCACTCTCCTACCCAAAGAACACGGGCACTATCAGCCATCGAGCAAATACGTTCCATCACATGGGAAATGCTTTCTTCCATAATGAAAAATTCTTCATTTTCGTCAATATTATCCCCCAGCTGAATAACAATCAATCCTGGATTTTTTTCCAAATGCGGATAAATATTTTCCTTAAGAAACTGTTCTTGGGCTTCTAGAGTCGTCATATTTTCAAAAGAACCCGTGACTCGATTTCCCGTAAAATCAATTTTATTTTTTATAAAGTAATCTTCTATTTGCCAATAGTAGTCCTTGTCTGCAGCAGAAGCACTCATGCCAAAGTCTTGATACCCCAAGAGAAGAGAATTTCCCCAGAACAAGGAATATCCAGGAACAAAACTGGAATCAAAGGACGTTCTGCACTTTTTTACGAGTCCGCTAGATGTCAAAGTAAGAGTGTCCCTATGCTCCACAACAACAGTATCCAGGCGATCAACAAAAGCAGTATCAATAAAATTCATAAATACCGTATCAGTAGAATTCACAAATACTGTATCTATTGAAGCAGACTCCTCTGGAACAGATTCAGATGCGACAACGGAAGAATCATCGTCATCGCAACCTAAAACCGCAATACAGGAAAGCGTGGTTAGAAAAATCACCACCCATTTTTTCATCATTTCATTACCAGTTTTGTAAAACATTTTCCACAATCTCGATCACCTCATAGAAAGCTAATAAGATTACTCCCTAAAACGTGCCTCTCTCCAAAAAATCACAGACTTTTTTTCTAAAACTTTTTTATTTTCACTCCGTATTTGATAAAACATTGAATATAACACGGGGTCAAAAGCCCCATAGGATGACACATGAAAAAGATCAAATTCCAGGACACCTCCTTCCGTGATGGTTTCCAGTCTATTTTCGGTGCCCGCGTGTTCGCAAAGGACTTCATGCCCGCTGTCGAAGCAGCATGCCACGCAGGTATCACTCACTTTGAAGCAGGTGGTGGCGCACGTTTCCAGGCCCTCTACCAGAACTGCGGCGAAGACGCATTCGACATGATGGACGAATTCCGTCGCGTTGTGGGCCCCAAGGCTCGTCTTCAGACCCTGGCCCGCGGTATTAACGTTGTGGCACTGGCTCCTCAGCCCCGCGACATGATCAAGCTCCACGCTGACATGTTCAAGAAGCACGGCATGACCCGTATCCGTAACTTCGACGCTCTTAACGACGTGAACAACCTGATCTACTCCGGTAAGTGCATTACCGACGCCGGTCTGGAACACGAAGTCGTTGTTACCATGATGGAACTTCCTCCGGGATGCTCTGGCGCACACGATCCGGAATTCTACGAACGCATTCTGAAGAACATCCTGGACGCAGGCGTTCCGTTCGCATCCGTTTGCTTCAAGGACGCTTCCGGTACCGCAAATCCCAACAAGGTTTACGAAACCTTCAAGCGCGCTCGTAAGCTCCTGGGCGACGACGTTGAACTCCGCATCCATAGCCACGATACTTGCGGTACTGGCGTTGCTCAGTACGTTGCAGCTATCAACGGTGGTGCCGATGGCGTTGACCTGGCTCGCAAGCCCCTTTCTGGTGGTACTTCTCAGCCGGACCTCTTCTCCATGTTCCACGCCCTGAAGGGTTCTGAATTCCAGCTGGCTCTCGGCGAAGATGGTATCGTTGACGATCACATCAAGGAATTGATGGACGCAAACAACGTCGCAGTTGAATGCCTCAAGGATTACAACTTCCCGCCCGAAGCACGTCAGATCTCTCCGGACGTGATCTTCTCCCCCATGCCGGGTGGCGCACTTACCGCCAACACCCTCATGATGCGCGAAACCAAGACCTTCCACCTGTACGACAAGGTGATCAAGAACATGAGCGAATGCGTGGCTCGCGGTGGCTTTGCTTCTTCCGTGACCCCGGTTTCTCAGTTCTACTTCCAGCAGGCCTACATGA
The DNA here is from genome assembly GCF_900142535.1 of Fibrobacter sp. UWEL. Taxonomy (NCBI): domain Bacteria; kingdom Pseudomonadati; phylum Fibrobacterota; class Fibrobacteria; order Fibrobacterales; family Fibrobacteraceae; genus Fibrobacter; species Fibrobacter sp. UWEL. The sequence continues at coordinate 70,135 of NZ_FRBE01000003.1, read as the reverse complement.
ACACCATCAACGAAAACGCTGGTCGTGATCGTTGGTTCAAGATGACTGAAGGCTACGGCAAGATGCTCCTCGGTTACCAGGGTAAGACTCCTTGCGAACCGGATCCGGAACTGGTGAAGATTGCTGCTGACCAGTTCAAGCTGGAACCGTTTGCAAAGGCTCATCCGGGCGTTCAGTGCGCAGAAGAAATTCTGGAACCGGGTATTCCGGCTGCAAAGAAGCAGCTCGAAGACAACGGTCTGCCTGTTACCGATGAAAACATCTTCATCGTCGGCTGTCTCCAGACTAAGGCTGGCAACAAGGGTATCGACTTCCTGAAGGGCGAACGCAAGATTGGCGTTCCCAAGAAGGACCCCAACGCTGCTCCGGCTGTGGACACCAAGAACATGAAGGCTGGTCAGGCTTCTACCTACCGTATCGCTCTCGGCAACCAGAGCTGGGACGTTCAGGTAAGCACCCTCAAGTAACAGCTAGATTCTCGCTTTCGCGAGAATGACAATGCAAAGAGACCCCGCGGATTAAACCGCGGGGTTTCTTGTTTTCAATCCGCTCCCTACATCAAAAAAAGAACCGCCACTGGAGGTCCAGCGGCAGTTCTATTCCCTAGCGATGGATGGAGGCGACCTACCCTTCTTCCAGAGCTTCCTTATATTCGTCGACGGTAGCGATGTATTCGTCGATCATGTCTTCCTTTTCGTCCAGATACTTAATGATCTGTTCCAGGTGTTCCTTCTTGAACACAGCCTTCAGCTGGCGAGAAGCATGACCGCGATAGCCCCATTCCTTGAGGATTTCGTCGGTGACAACGAAGGAGTCGTTCATGGAGACGAAACGCATGGGACCATAGACAGCCCAGTTGTGTTCCATCTGCATGCATTCCGGTTCTTCCAGTTCAGGATTAGCCATGTAGCGCTGGATGTGACGGGTACGGACGTCCTTGATCTTATCGATACGCATGTAACCCATGATGAGGTACTTGTTGCGCATTTCAGAATCGCTGAGACCTTCGTAGCGAGTACCAAACAGGATGTAACGGCTCTTTGCCTTGAGGATGGCGTTCACAGCCTTCACGTTGTAGCAGCTCATCAGACCATAGGTGCTGGTCTCATAGTTCGGTTCATAAAGAAAGCCCTTACCATTTTCGTTCAGCTGGTCGCGAACCGGCACTTCGGAAGTGTGGCTGGTTTCGACATAGAGCAGGGAACCAGCAGCGTTACCGCGGTAGTCCTGCCAACCATCAAGGTTAATCTGAGTTTTCGGCATCTTATTTACTTTCCAATCAATAAGGTTAAACTTAGACCGCCCCGAACTGACGTTCGGAGTAGCCCCTTTTTATAATACTCCACAAGCGGGCCGAAAAATCGGTCCGTCGATTTACTACATGCAAGATACAATTTACTTGCTAAAAAGTCAACGACTCCGCACAAATATCACTCATTCCAAAGAGTTTTGCCCCTTTTTCAAAGAATTTCGCGGTATCTGTGGTCAAATAACTGGTTTTTCCAGTCTTGGTAAGGCGGCTTTCAATTTCTGGATGGCGCTTCAAGTAGTCCGCAGTCTTGTGAGCTACGATGTCCCCCTGAAATACAGGGCGGACTCCCGCAGGCAGAGCCTTCCGGATTTCCGCTTCCAGCAGGGGGTAATGAGTGCAAGCCAGAAGGACAGCATCTATTTCAGGATCTTCCCGCATAAGGGCGTTCACCTCCTTCTGGACGAAGAACTGAGCCCCTTCCGTACCTTTCTCCCCGTATTCCACCAGAGGAACCCACATGGGGCAAGCGTGCTGGGTGACTTTCAAATCCGGGAAGAAGCGGTTGATTTCAATGGTGTAGCTTCCGGAGGACACCGTTCCCGCCGTAGCGAAAATCCCGATATGTCCTGTCTGGCTAAAACTGCCAGCCTCTTCTGCCGTTGGACGAATAATGCCCAGCACTCGACGGTCCGGGAATTCAAAAGGTAGTACATCCTGCTGGATGCTTCTGAGAGCTCGGGCGGACGCCGTATTGCAGGCAAGAATCACCAGAGGGCAGCCCCTGCTGAACAATTCGCGAACGGCCTGCAACGTATAGCGGTAAATAGTCTCGAAGCTACGGGAACCATAGGGCGCACGGGCGTTATCGCCCAAATACAGGTAGTCGTATTCCGGCAGGGCCTTCTGTAGGTCCCTCAGGATCGTCAATCCACCAAAGCCGGAATCGAATACGCCGATCATAACGCAGCACTCATCTTATCGCGGAGAGCAAACATCACATCCTTCTTAAGATCGAAGGATTCATTCTTCTTCATAGCGCCCACGTCCACCGGGTCCAGAATCTGGACGGAAACCTTGCAACGCTTGGAGCTCTTGCGCTGTTCCCAGGTAGCACCGGAACCGCGGATGACCAGCGGGAGGATAATGCCATCGTTTTCAGCAGCGAATCGGAAAGCGCCACTCTTGAAGGGACCCAGCTTGCCATCCTTACTGCGATGACCTTCCGGGAAGATAAAGATGCGAGCACCCTGACCGCGTTCCGCAATGGCCTTACGGATAGCAACAGCGGCGTTACCGCTGGTACGGTTAATCAGGACGCAGCCAATACGAACCATCCAGAAATGAAGGAAAGGAATGCGGCCCAAGGTTTTCTTAGCCACAAAGCCAATGGTCTTCTGGATAGCAAGGAATGCAATAGGAATATCCAGGAAGGAGCCATGATTACCAATAACAAATACAGGACGATTCCAGTCCACGGCGCCAAGCTTCGCCTGGTCATCGATGGTCAAGTCGATACGGAGTCGGTTCATGGTGTAGCGGCCAAATTCCTGAATCTTCTTATCTACCCAGACATTAGAATTCTTTCCATAACGAATCAGTACATAAGGGACCTTACAAATCTGAACGAACATAAATCCGAACACCGTAAGGATTGCCCAAATTCTAAAAAGGATCATTGGCATAACAATTTCCGTCTCAGGTTGCGGTTTTGGCAAAAAGCGGGAGCGCCTATACTTTCGAAGGCGGCCTTTCCAAAATCTTTTCTTGCAATATAATAAAATCAGATAGGCCTCCGCTCGAGTGACGCCTACATAATACAGCCTACGTTCTTCATCCAGCTGCTTTAAACGCTGTTTGCGATTTCCCGTACATTCCCCTGGCGTTAAATCTTCAGCAAGACCTGCATAATAGACCACCGCATACTGCAATCCCTTAGAAGCATGAACCGTCTCCACATGGATTCCGTCTTCGACCGTAACCTCCCCCTGGTCCCCTACGTCCACCACGTCCCCACAGACCGGGATGTTGTAATCTCGAAGGGCCTCCTCATAATAGAGACGCTGCCGGTTGTACCGAACCAGAATGGCGAAGTTTTTCCATTGCAGGTCGTAGCCCATACGCAGTTCCTTGATAGAAGCCACCACCCGCTGGATTTCCTCCACGGGATTGTCCGACACCCAGACTTCCGGCTTGCGGTTTTCCGTATAAAGGGGATTACCGCCGGAGCCCCTAGGATTGCCAGCCCGCAGTACTTTCTGAAGGTGGATGGGTTTATTCTTGAAAATGTCATTGGCCAAGTGCAACACGTTAGGCACGGACCTATAATTCCATTCCAGACGGATCAAGGTACTGTCCTTGAAATCATCCCGGAAGCGGTTGATGTTTCCGATGTCCGCCCCGCGAAAACCATAAATTGCCTGGTCATCATCCCCTACCACAAAAAGGGACTTCCGATCTCCCAAAAGATTTTTCACCATGCGGTACTGGGACGGATTAATATCCTGATATTCATCCACCAGAATTTCAGCCCACTGTTCTCTAAAATAACAGGCGGCAACCTCGTTCGTCTCTAACAACTTGATGGTCAAATAAATCAAGTCCTCAAAGACCACCTTCCCCGACCGTAACACTTCCTGCTGCAACGGTTTTATTCTCGAAATCACTTTTCTAGGCAAACCATCGGAAAAGAGATTTTCACGAAGCAGACTTCCCGGTTTCAGTCTGGTCTTCTTGATTTGCTGCAGAAAGTCACGGTCCGAAGATTCCGTAGGGGACGGCATTTTTTCAAAGCCCAATAATTGGTACGCAGGAATAAAACCCGTCTGTGATTTTGACAAATCGCAGGGGACATCGCTCTTCAGGATGTGTAGCGCCAACGAATGGAACGTGCAAAGCCGAACCCCAGCATTGGGAAAAAGTTTCTGCACTCGTTCCCGCATTTCTGCCGCCGCTTTTGCCGTAAACGTCAGGGCTAAAATCTTTTCCGGCTGCACCCCGCATAAAATTCGGTATTGGATTCGTTTGGTAAGCACGGAAGTTTTTCCGGAACCCGCACCAGCAAGAATTAAAAGCTGAGCTCCTTTGTCATGGTCATGCAACACGGCCGCCCTCTGGTCACCATTCAGTCCAGAGAGGATGCTTTCTGCATCCATATTTCCTCGATTCAGTTAAGGTTCATTCCCCATAGCGGTGCAGAACCTCTCCATCTATCAAAAGCGAATTACTTTTCGCTTGCAGTCTTAGCCTTAGGCCCTTCCCCTCCCAACAAGAACAGGAAGGCGCCAACAAGGCTCAATATAAGGCTCACCAGGTAAGCCAAAAGCTGGATCACCACCGAGGGCAAATTTGCCACACCGGCTCGGGCAAAGAGGGACTGAGCCAGGAGTTCGCGGGGGCCAAAGCCGCCAATGGAAATGGGCAGAGCGCTCACAATAGCCACCAGCGGGATATAGTAGAAATACCAGGACATGGAAAGATCCACACCCACAGCAATTCCACAGAAGTAATGCACAAAAATTCTTAAGGATTGGGTAATCGCAGACAGGATACTGATGGATACCCACAGTTTCACGGAACGGAACTGCTGGAATCGCTTGAACATATGAGTCAAGCGTTCGCTAATCTTCGCAGGCAAAAACTTCGTCATCAACTTGCAAAGAAGACTCCCAAGACGACGGCTGAACAAAGAAGCAAACAAGGCGCAAAAGCCCAGACAAATCCACAGGGAGGGCCACATGAAGGCACGCTGTTCAGGATCGTACATAAAGAACAGGAGGCCCACAGCAAGCGCAAACAAAGTAATAAAATGCAGTCCAAACAGGCGATCAAAGAAGGTAGCCGTAAGGCCTGCGCCCACCGTATCCTGTCCGCCCTGCATGCGAATATCGTAAACCTTCTTTGCGTCACCGCCGACATTGCCTGGCATGAAGTTATTGAAGAACAACCCGACATAGTACAACTTCAGGAGTCGGGCATAACCCAGATGAATATCCTGCTTTTCCAGAAGAAGCTTCCACTGAAGGCATGCGGTAAAATTGGACAAGCCAAGACAGGCAATGGCAAGTACCAGCGGAGTCACGCTGTTCATGGTGAACAGGTCGTACAAGTCCTCTATGTTCCAATCCGGTGCCAGCACAATATTGCGGTACACAAAGTACGCAGGCACCAACGTAATCAGCAATTTCAGGCAGAACACCAGGAATGATTTCAACTTGCTATTCATCTTCAGCAACCGCACTTACCTGATGTTCAATAACGAGATCCTGCAACAAATTGGTCGTCAGTTCCGCAGCAGTATCCCATCGGAATTCTTCCACATAATTTTTGGCAGCTTCTTCAAGACGAGTGCGCAAGTCATCGTTACAATAAAGACGATCCATCTCAGAGGCGCAAGCCTGAGCATCACCCGCCTGGAACAGCAAGCCCGTTTCGCCATTGCGAACACTATCACGAAGGCCAGGAACGTCGCAAGCAATGGTGGTAGTGCCAAGCTTAGCAGCTTCCACCACAGTCAGGCCCCAGCCTTCCTTATAGCTGGTCTGCAGAAGGGCAACCGCCCCAGCCAGAAGTTCACGCTTTCTTTCTCGGGAAACAAAACCCAACAACTCCACGCGATCGGAAAGGTTCCGCTGTTTAAGCCAAGCAGGAATCTTCTTCAGCAACGGGCCATCACCGGCAACCATCAACTTCACGTCAGAATGTTTCTTGGCGAATTCAGCAAAGGCTTCCAGCGCCGTCCAAACACCCTTGTACTTATGGACTCTAGAAAGCCAAAGGAAATAAGGAATACCAGATTGTCGTTCCACCTGAACATCATCTTCGGGAGTCGTACCGCAATCGTCAGATCCATTATAAATTACCGCAACGCGATCTTCATCAATACCAATTTCGCACAGCTCTCGTTTGGTACTGGGGCTCACCACCACGAAGTCCTGCTTGCGATAGAAGAAAGGAATGATCCTTTCAAAGAACCAGACGCCAAAGGCAACAGGGAAAGCAGCCTCATGGAAAATTGAGCCTCGCCACAAGTGATGCATTTGCACCAACACAGGCTTTTTCAGGAACAGCGGGGTAAAGAGAGGAAGCTTGTTTAGATCCTCAACCACCACATCAAAATTGAATTCCTTGTCCAGCTTTCTCAAATTGAGAGCACAGTTCAGCTGGAACATCAGGTCGCCGCCCTTGCGGACAACTTGAATACCATCCACGACTTCTCGTTCCTGAGCCCCCTTGAAGGAAGTGGTAAACAGAACCACCTGATGACCCGCCTGGGCAATCAGGGAGAAAATTCGATGCAAGTGTTTTTCGGCACCGCCAGCAGCGGGGTGCAAACGATCACGATAATTAACGACAAGTATGTTCAAGTTTAAAACTTAGGGCTTACGACCCAAGACTCCAATGCAAAGCTGAGTATAATGCATCAACGGAACCGACTCAAGAGAATCCAGAATCTTATCCTTCATCTTCTGATAGGCCGTTCCCTGGAGCGGATACTTCGGCAATTCGACACCAATCTTAAAGCACACTTCACGAAGCATGCGATAGTAGAGATTAGGCCGCATCCAGTCACCGTATGTATAAACACACTTGAAGCCACCATCGCGCATAAGCTTCTTCAGCTCAGGCATTGTAAACTGGGTTTCCCAACCGGCAAACCACTTGTCCATAGCAATCAGGATATGCTTAATAATTGTATAGGGATGCACAGTCTGAGGAACATCGCAAAGGCAATGACCACCGTGCTTCAGAATACGATAGTTTTCCTTGATCAGAGGCAGAGGATCCTTGAAATGTTCCGCAAGTCCCTGATGGAAAACCAAATCAAAAGTCTCGTCCGGGAAAGGCGCCTTAAAGGCATCGCCACGAACCAAATGCAAGTTATCAAAAACCTGTTCCTTCTGACGGAGCGAGTTCACAATCTTCAGGCTGTTTTCGGCAAAATCAAGAACGTAGACATCAGCACCCAGACGAGCAAGTTCAGCACTATCACGACCAGTGCCAGCACCTACTTCTAGGATCTTCAGTCCTTCCAGTTTAAAGTTCTTCTTAATAGTTTGCAATACCGACGGGGAGGAAGGATAAACCTTCTCCATGTCATTTTTGCGTTTCCAAAAACGATTCCAAACAGATTGATCAGGTTCTTTGATAGACATAGCGAGGAAAATATACGAAATCTTTCTCATTCACATTTTGAAGGATGAGAACAACATATGTAAAAAAGGACGACAACAAACGTCACGCACACATTACAAAGACGTAATTTTACTACATTTAGTAATAATAGAATGACAAAATAACACAATTGAAACGCATTTTAACACTATCTTCCCATTTTTTTACATAATTGGCACGCAACTTGCTTAAAAATAAACGATATTAAGAGTAAGGTTTACAAAACATGCATATTGACTCTACTGATACTACTCTAAAAAGATACCTTGAAGATATTCGTCGCACTGCACCTCTTTCCCGTGAAGAAGAACAGATTCTCTTCCAGAAGGCCAAAGAAGGCGACAAAATTGCACGTAAGAAGCTTATTTCCGCAAACATGCGTTTCGTTTTGAAGGTAGCCATCCAGTACCGTGGCTGTCCCATTCCCCTGCCGGACCTGGTAAGTGAAGGCGCTATGGGCCTGGTCCGCGCCATTGAATCTTTCGAACACACCCGTGGTTTGAAGTTCATTTCTTACGGCGTTTGGTGGATTAAGGCTTACATTACCCGCGCCATTAACGAACAGGGTAACCTGATTCGTCTTCCTGCAAACCAGCACCTCCGCGTGCGTAAGGCATTGCACGAACAGTCCCGCGGTAAGGAAATTAACGAAGAAATTCGCGAATTGATCCAGATTGGTCAGCGCGGCGTTTCCTTCGACAGCCCTCTGAAGGCAGACTCCAAGGCAACTTACGCCGAAGTGCTCCCCGATGGAGGCGCATCCAATCCCGAAGCAGAATCCGAAATCCAGAGCGTTGAAGCATTGGCTCGCGACTTGATGGAACAGCTGCCGGAACGCGAAGCTAAGGTTATTACCGGTATTTTCGGTATCAACCAGGAAGCTCCTCAGACTCTCCGCGAAGTGGGCGAATCCATGAACATCTCCCACGAACGTGTACGTCAGCTGCGTGACCAGGCTCTTCGCCGTATCCGCAAGTACAACAGCAAGGAATTCCTCCAGGAAAAGAAAGACGCGTTTTTGGCCGCCATTAACAAGTAATGGCGACCTAGCCTCATGGGGCTCCGCCCCCTGAAACCCCTTTTCCAAACGTCTTTTTAAGAAAACATCTGCAGGTTTCTGCGGATGTTTTTTGTATTCTGCCATCTGGACCCCCTGGCAGACTTAGCCTTAGAATAGAAAAGGTCCTCGCTGTTGCGAGGACCTTTGTTTAAAATTTATAGGGGGTTATTTCTTTTTGCGATTCTTGCGGCGGACGCCCCACTTATCCTTCATTTCTTCTTCGATCTTCTTCTTGTCGTAACGGACGATCATCTTGAACTGGACATTATAAACGCCGGTTCCAACGAAGCGACCGCGATGATCCTTGTAGTTCCAGTTAACGAACACCTTCTTATCGGTTTCCAAGCAGTTACCACCAAACTTGGGGCTGTTACAAGAAACGGTAATAACGGTATCGTTCACATACTGGCCCAGATGATCCGTATAGTTCACGATGAAGGAGATGAACACGTCTTCAGGCTTCAAGGAATCCAAAACCGCAGGGTCATAGGAACCGTCAGCGGACACCTGGGCCTGGTCAAGCAACTGCGGCACAAAGCGTTCACCCAGCTGGACTAACTGACCTAGAGCGCCTTCCTTCTCCATATCTTCCTTGGTTGTAGAACCAGGCACATAACGGAGGTTCACGGAGCTTACCGTCTGGAGCGTGTAATTTTCCTTTTCGCCTTCATCCACCACACGATCATCGCTAGCATCGAAGGTACCCATATTGGTAGTTTCCACCAGATGGTTCAGCAAGCCACCAATAATCACAGGCTGCGGATTTTCACTGGATACATTTCCATAGTTATCACGAATGGCATCCTTTTCGCCCTTACGGATTAACAAGGAGTCACCCGGAAGAATGGTAGCGATAGAACCATCCAGAATCAACTTGGCAGACTTTCCATCAGCAGACCAGTCAATACGAGTGGGATCCAGTTCAATCACTTCAGTACCGTGAATGAAGGAGAAGAAGTCATCGCCCTTCAGATTCTTGGTCATGATGGGTTCGGAGAAGACGATCAGCAAGGTATCGGCTTTCTTGCCATAATCCAAGGTAGCGCTAGCTACCACAGGAGCCATCTTATCCACCAGCGGTGCATTTTCTTCATTCACGAAGGTTTCACCGAAGACTGAGTAATAGGTATAGACGGTTGCTTCAGGGAGGTTTTCGCTAATGCTAGTAACACCTTCCGCCAGACGAGTGGTAGAACGGACCTTCCAAATGACTCGAGTAGAATCGTTGGGATCGATTTCCAAATCACCGGGCTGAGCCTGGAGCTGGATCATCATGCCACGATAGCTATACCAGGGGAAAGACATGTACAGAGCACCATCAATGTCTTCGCTAGTAAGCTTGGATTCAAACACGGTCACAATCTGGTCCAGGACGCCATCGCCATCCGTATCCCAGTATTCAACATTCTGCGTTGCGGGGAAACGATCCACCACAGTTACAGCCACTTCTCGTTCGTATTCATCGGAAGTGATGTAAGGCAGTTCACTGAAGGTCACGCCCGGATAGAGAGAAACACTATCCTTCTTGTCTCCCTTCAATCCTAAGGAATCGCCCACCAGGATTACAATATCCTTCGACGGCATATAGGCCTTAGAAATCTGATTCAAGTCGAATCCATAGCGTTCAGCCTCCTGCTTGATCATCACAAGCATTTCAGGAGAGTTCAAATCATACGGGTACAATTCGATATTGAACTGCAGGAACAGGGAATCCTTTCCATGAAGGTCACGAATTGCATAGGCGTCCTTAATCACATTGCTACCAACCTTGATCACCTTGGTATTGCGAACGTGGGTAGAGCCTGTGCTCTTATCCTTATAGGAAATGATAGCCACAGCCCCTTCCACAGGGAAGTCTTCGGATGCCGGCAAATTCAGATCGCCAACATCAACCTGAATGCGATCCTTCGCCTCGTTCAAAGACGGGTTCACGCACTTCAGAGTATCACCGTTCACTACAAGCCATACATTATCCAGCTCGTAGGAAACAGGCAGAGTATCCTTCAGGAGTACTTCCAGGTAATCCAGGTCCATATCGCCATTAGTATCCTTGATAAAGCCCTTCTGCGCTTCGGGAACAGGATCAAAGAAGTTGATGTTATCAATAATCACTTTAGAATTACCACCCACCACCTTGATGGATCCGCCCTGAACCACCTTATCTGCAGTTACATAGACAGTTACGGTGCCATCAGTATTCTTCTTGATGACGTCCACCTTTTCACCAGTGACAGGATCGACCAGCTTTACATCACCACCAGCAATGAACTTAAGGGAATCGTCACCCTTGAAGTATTCATCCACTTTGTCCTTATCCAAAGTAATAGCGATTACATCACCTACTCTGGCAGAATCCTTACCGGAATCATAATGGAGATCATGAGGCAAGCCAGTCGGATCATCTACCAACAGATAACTATTGCCATTAATCACCTTCACATTGGGATTGCTGGGATCAGGATCTGTAGGAACGAGGACTACAGTAGAAGAGACAATTTCGTCACCCTTCTCAAAGTCTTCCGGAGTGGGATAGGAATCTTCCGGATCAGTTTCTTCAATATCAAAGTCTTCTACGCCATAATAGCGGAAGGAAGAACTGGAACTATTAGAGGAACCATTTCCAGAACTAGAAGAGGAAGGATCGCCGGAACCGCTGGAGCTAGGATTGGAGCCAGAGGAGGAGGGATCGCCGGAACCGCTGGAACCAGGATTGGAGCCAGAGGAAGAGGGATCGCCGGAACCGCTAGAACCAGGATTGGAGCCAGAGGAGGAGGGATCGCCGGAACCGCTAGAGCCAGGATTGGAACCAGAGGAAGAAGGATCGCCGGAACCGCTGGAACCAGGATTGGAACCAGAAGAAGAATTTACGGAACCGCTAGAGCCAGGATTGGAACCAGAGGAAGAAGAATTTACGGAACCGCTAGAGCCAGGATTGGAACCAGAGGAAGAAGAGTTTACGGAGCCGCTAGAACCAGGAATGGTTCCAGAAGAAGAGGATACCTTATTGGAGGAACTGGAGCTGCTGGAAGCAGGCTTACTGCTGGAGGATTCTTCGTACACCTGCAAGGAAGAACTACTCTGAGAAGAGCTACTGATGAGTTCAAAATCAGAACCAGATCCAGCAGCATCACGATCCACAACTACACCAGAAAGAGGAGCCAGGTCATCCAGGTAATTGTCAATCCACTGCACATGCACCAGAATGTTATCATTGATGTACCTGGAAGGATTTGACGTATAGTCCACAAACACCATATGGCCCGTGTTACTTGCAACAAACAGGTGACCGTAACCATCCACAGTACCCTGGTCTAGACGCCAGCCTACATAGCCGCCGTCGTTGGTTCTGGGAGTAGTCAAGTTATCCAGAGTTTCCTTAAAGAACATCTCTCGCAAGTCAATGGTAGCGACCACAGATGCAGTCATCTTACCATCAACAAGAGAAGGTTTAATCTGGACAATACGGGCTCCACCAAAGACAAAGAACGTCTTGGAGTACTCATCATAAGTACCGCCATGAGCACCTTCCAGGCGGGGAATCAGAATTTCCGTTTTCAGTTCGGTGATGACAGAGTCACCAATCTTTCCACCGACAGAACCGACGTTGTCTGCAGTCACCTTAACCCAGGTTGTATCTGTAAAATGACCGAAATAAGCACCGTCGATGTGTTTTTTCCTATCTGAATCAGAACAAGGTTGTCCTGTTTGAGCATTAAGTTCACAACCACCGCCAAAGTAGTCAGAATAGGTAAAGAAGGCATTACCCGCTTTATCCCACATGATAGTAGAAAGTTTTTCATCCTTACGATATCCATTAGGATCAGGAGTCAACTTAACCTTATAACCCTTGTCCGCGAAGTTGGTATCCGCAGGGGAGGATTCTGTAGAGAATCTGAAGAGAGGACCGGGAATACCGGCGGCCCACAGATTCTTCGAATTAGGATCCATCATCAAATGCCAAAAGCCACTAACACTCGTATTAGGCGTAGCAGATTTCACTAGGCATTTCTTGCCATTTTCCTTAGCCTTAATATTTACCTTGTGAATAGCCTGATGCCCCTGAGGAGCAATCAGCAAATCACCATCAGGATGATGCACAATACCGTCTGCACCCAAAAGGCCATCACCCTCTGTACAGAGCGTTTTCCTGTCTACAAGTCTCATTGACAAATTGCCTTGACCGTTATACTCATAGTAAATACTCTTGACGCGATCGTCTTGAGCATACTTTGTATAATACAGTGTGGCCTTGGTAGCCTTGTGATCATAAACATTGCCAACCTGTTGAATCCAGATGCCGTTTGCCGGACTTTGCGGAGTTGCATATGTAACGTCGCCAGCCATAGCAGAACCTGCCATGAGCATCAATAAAGCCGAGATATATTCTGTTGTCTTCAACATATCGCTACCCTCTGAAATCATCCATAAGTGGTTACTTGTTAGAACCTGTAATGCCCCACCTAAAGACTCTTTCTATCAAAAATTCTTCCTTTGCACCAAATACTTTAACCTTGAACTTTGCAAGATACACACCTACTCCAACCCTACGTCCATCATCGGAACGCATATTCCAACGGACATAAAGTTTATCCGGATTTTCAAAGCAATTGCCATCAAAAAATTCATCATCACATGAAATCTTGCCGGAGGCACTACCCACATAGAGACCCATATTGGTATAAACATAAAGTTCCCAAACAAGTCCGCTGTTTTCAAGATCCAGTACTGTTACACCAGAATCATTATTCATGATAGTGGAGAATCCCACATCCATAAGAACGCCAAGAGATGCTGCATTATCTTCATCCAGAGAAGCCTTCACATGATCAATGGTAAAAGGTTTCACTCGGTCACTTAATTCTTCTGCGCGATTAAAGTCCGCAAAGGAGGTGGTCTGCATAATGACGCGAGGATCACCTTCCACCATAACGGTAGGAGCATTTTCAGAAACATGATTGCCATTTTTATCCACAAGTCCATCCTCAAAGTTGCCAAACTTCACGGAGTCTGCAGGGTTCATTCGGTTATCCAGATTCTTTCCCGCCTCCATATAGAACGTAGCCTTACGGCCGCCCTCACTCCATTCCACGGAAGTCAAGCTATAGAGTTTCCATTCGCCATCCACATAGAAAGAAAGGCAATCTTCGGTCATGGTAAACTTTTCATAGTCAATAGGTTCAGAGAAGGTCAAGACAAACTTATCCGGAGACATTTTCTGGAAGGACTCAGGGGTCAAGAAGTTACTTGCAATGACTGGAGCCATATAGTCATTCATTTCAAAACGAACTTCTTCCGTGGTGTCCTTTCCATCAATCGTTACCTTATTCGTAAGAGTTGCATATCCATATTCCTTATCAGAAGACTTTTTGGACACGCGAGTAGAATCCACTGCCGTAAGCTTTTCCATCACATCGTAAGACTTAGGATCAATGGAAAAACCGAGGACCGTTCCATCAGAAGATAAAGTCAAGTCACGAGGAGAAGGATTCAACGCCACCACATCGCCATCATTATCCAACCAGTAGAAAGTCAGGTTCATGTTCTTCAGATCATCTTCGGTAATGGGAGTTTCAAATCCTACAGACACGCTGTCCAGACGACCATCACCATCACGATCATAGAAGCCGTTATTCTCACTCATGTAGATACGTCCGGAATTCTGAACAGGAACTTCCTGGTTGTTCTTACTGGTAGGAATTCCGTCGGCGGCTGTAAGGATTCCATCGGGGCAAGCATCCTTCCCGCAGTCGGTTTCAATTTTCAGTTTGTCGCCTACAGACACAACCCCAGACGGAACCAGGAACTTCCAGACGTTTCCTTCCTTCTGGATAGCTTCGCCATAAATGCGTTCGCCATTCAGCTTAAGACCTTCACCTTCAGTCCAGGATTCATCCATGACCTTGTTAAAGCGGACTACCAATGTATCCGTATCGCCGCTGCCCTTTACCAAGGTGGCAACCTGAATCACAGCACCAACACTATCCTTGATGCTAGTACGAAGAGTATCACAGCGATTGCCTACAGAAGAACAGACATAAGCCTTCAGTTCGCCAGAAGCATCCTTGTCCTGAAGGACTTCGTCAATGTCAGGCAAGCCAAACAGGAATTCGGTGGAATCCACATCTCCGGAATACTTCTTGAACTTATCTCCTGTAGGCCAGTTGTAATAGAAATCCTTCACATCCACGGAATCCATCTGACCTGCAAACAGGACAGAAATGCTATCGCCCATACCATCGCCATCAGTATCAAACACAACAGCGTTTTCCAGGTAAGGCAAATCAGGATTGCCAAAGCGCAAGTCACCCGGGAAGGGTCCTTCCACAAAGAACTTGGTCGGGTCATCCGACTTCTTGTAACCGCTTAACGTAAACTTGGATCCATCGGTAACAGAAGCAGACGCATAAACCCAGAAGCTACTCTTACCCTTAGTAAACGTGACATAAGGATGGCCATTCACCATCTCCAGATTTGAACCAGAGAGATTTTTAAAAATCAAGCTGTCACTTTCACCAAAGGTGGATACGTAAAACTTTTCCTTATCCACGGTAGTATCCACCGAGTTCGTATTGGGACCCAAGGTTACTACAGCCTCTACATCAATCTGCAGGGAATCCCCGACCTCCAGTTGCAGTTTGGTCGCATCGGTGATTTCTTTACCACCCACATAGTACTTCAGGGCAGGCACGTAGAAATTGTACACACGGGAGATATTGGGTTCTGAAGAAAGAGAAGTTGCAGTACCCACAAGAACGTTAACATAAGGAAACAATCCCCTAATGCCAAAATTCACCAATCCCGTTTCACCCGAATTCACCTTGTCCATGTTGTGAACGGTAACGGTATCATTGGCAGAAACGGCACCTTTATAGCGGAAGAGGTAAATGGAATCGTTGTCAGCCAAAGGGGCGTACACATGGAAATCCGTATTGATCAGCGCATAGTGTCTTGCATCGATTTTTACCGCATTAGCGGAAAGAGTATCGTCCCCATGAGCTTCTACGAAAAGCTTAAAGCCCTGAGACTTCAGCACGCGCTGATAGATGCAACGACCATCCGGAGCATCCGTATAGTTGACGCAGTCTACTTCTTCGACCTTAGGAGATTCATCGCCTTCCACAGCAAAGACACTTGTTGCTAGCAAAAGCAGCAACAGCCCCAAAAGCTGGAAAATATTTTGACGAATCACCCACATGTTCAACCTCTAATTCCTGACATGGAACACTATAAGTCCATACATTATTTAAATGTATGTTTTTTTTTGCATTCCATGTAAACAAAATATAGCCTTGTGACCTATATCTCAGGCATTTGTCCACAGGACACTATTCCAACTTGGAACACTGATTTGCGAGGTCTGTGACGATATCGTCCATAAAGATCCAGCCCCTGTCACGAAGCCGAATGCCAGTGATTTCAGGCGATCCCTCAACCTGTAAGTAATTGTGCTTGAGCCACTTCGTTAAAGCGGTCTCTGGGAGTTTGTACCCCATTTTTCCCAGTTCTTGCAAGTCTAGACCGGAGGATTGCCTGAGGGACAGCCAGAAGAGCTCCATCAAGACATCCTCCTCCGACAGTTCGTCTATTGTCAGGAGATTTTCCGGAGCGCCATTCCGCACGTAGTCACGCCACCTGGGGTATATCTCCGGAGCATAGAATCGCCTATTCCCCACATAACTGTGAGCCCCCGGACCAAAGCCTGCATATTCACCCCGACGCCAATAATTCTGGTTATGGATACTTTCAAAACCAGGCTTTGCAAAATTGGAAACTTCGTAGCGTTTAAATCCTTTAGCATCAAGGAGTTCCACGCCCCCCTGGTACATAGGTTCGTATAAATCCTCGTCAATTTCAAAGATTCCCTTCTGCACTTTTTGGCCAAGAATCGTCCTGGGATTTACCGTCAAGCCATAAAAGCTAATGTGAGTCAAAGGATAATCACTCAATCGATCAACATCGGAAAGAAAAACATCCAAAGTTTGTCCCGGAAGGCTAAACATCAAGTCTCCCGATACACGAATGTCAGGATAGCTCAACAAAAGCTCAAGGGCATCTACCCCCGCTTCCACCGAGTGGGACCGCCCGATCCGTTTCAAAAGCTCTTGATTAAACGTCTGGAGCCCCAGACTAAAACGTTTCACCCCTAATTCCAGCGCATTCTCAATGGTTTCTCGGCTAGTGGACTCTGGGTTAAACTCCATGGAAACTTCCCTAAGTCTAGATACTTCCACCCCTACCGACTGAAGGCAGGCGAATATTTGTCCAAGGCAATCTGACGGAAGCATGGAAGGAGTCCCCCCTCCAAGGTAAAGGGTTTCCGCAGTTTTCAGGGTTCCGGGATATTTCTTTTCGTACAGTTCAATCTCTCTACAAACCAAGTCGGAATACTCCTGAAACAGCTTATCGCTGGCAGGAAGTACGCGAAAATCGCAATAATCGCAGATTTTTTTGCAAAAAGGGATGTGAATATAGAGACTGAACATACTGAAGATTAAAAAAATATCTAAACTTTGGTTACTTTTAGAAAATTTAGATTATATAGAGAGTATGGATAACGAGAACAAAAAAAGTTGGAAGAAAAAACTCAAGAAGAAGCTGCCGCTCCTTCTGTTTTTGACGTTATCGACCATCATTTTCTTCCTGGCTTCCACCTTGCTTCTGGATGATTCCTATAAAGACATTGTCCTGATTGCGATGTTCTGGGCTCTACCTCTCTTTATCCACTAGCGGTTTTTACCATGGCAATGACTCGTTTAACACAGCGAAAGTTCAAGGCCCTCTGTTTCTACATGTTCAGCTGGGTCTTTGTGGTACTTGGGGTAACCAGCCTCCTCTCCTATGGAGATTCTTCGGGCATGGATTCCAGCAAGATCATGCTCATGACGCAGTTATCCCTTCTAATGGGACTTTCCCACGGTATTTACGACGTGGTGATCCTTCAGGATGAAATGGACCGCAGGCCCGTCTTTGCGGCACTCTTGATTCGTTCCAGCTTTTTCCTGGCAAGTATCTGCGCAAACCTTATTCTTTGCATTCTCATCTGGAAAATTGACCGAGAAAACGGAATCATCAATGCAGAATCTATTGGCATGGTCAGGGAATCCTTCAAGGAACACTCCACCCACGTCCAAATTGCCGCCCTCTTTGTCCTTGGTCATTTGATCACGTTCGTTCGTTCTGTCCACAAGAAGTTTGGCACTAGAGTCTTTATAAACACCTGTTTGGGTAAATATCAAGACCCAAAGGAGGAGGACCTAGTGTTTATGTTCCTGGATCTAAAAAACTCAACGACGATTTGTGAAGAACTTGGAAACATCAGGTACAGCAACTTCATTAGGGACTATTACAAGCTTCTCTCTAACTGCTGTGAAGAAAACCAGGGCGAAATCTATCAGATTGCTGGTGACGGAGCCTTCTTGACCTGGAAAACAGCAGCATGCCGACATAAGGCAAGACCCCTAAACTGCTTCTATGACTTCAAGGACGCTTTACAGCACACCCAGAGAAAGTTCCTCCGTCGCTACGGCGTAGCTCCCGATTTTAAGGCCGCAGTTCATTGCGGTAAAGTGATTTCCACAGAAGTTGGAAACTTCGGCAGTGAAATGGCTTATCACGGAGACGTACTCAACACCACCTCCCGAATCCAGACCCTCTGTTCCAAGCTAGGTCAGGACTTCCTCATTTCCGAAGACTTTTTCGCCCAATTGCCCCTTCCCCTCCCCCATAAATTCATCTGCACCAAGGCAGGCTCCTTCGAATTAAAGGGAAAAAAGAACGCAATTATGATTTTTTCACTGCAAACCCCTTGACAACCCCAACTTTTATTTCTAACATTGGGTCACCTCGCGGGAATAGCTCAGTTGGTAGAGCACGACCTTGCCAAGGTCGGGGTCGAGGGTCCGAGTCCCTTTTCCCGCTCTAAAAAAGAAAAAGCACCACTTTGTGGTGCTTTTTCTTTTTTCTTAGAACGTGAGGAGAGGGACCGGACCCTCGAAGAGGGTGCGACTGAATTTCACCGTGGGCGAAGCCCGTGGGTGGAATTCAGGAACTCGAGCGAAGCGAAAGGCCCGTAGGGTGAGGAGCCAGCCGAGCGCAGCTCGGTGACTGGCGACGAATCAGTCCCTTTTCCGTATATCCCCACGCCTCCAGAAGCAAATCCGAAACATCTTGACGCATCCTGACGTTCCCAAAAGCACCCCGAACGCACCTCACTCAACGTCCTTTCTCACCCTTGCTTTCCGCACCCTACGCGCCCTCTTTTTAAAAGCATTTTAGAACATCCTGAAACTTGCTCTTTTGGCCGTTTTTTACTATTTTTGCCGCCCTATGAATCCGAATGGCGCAATTATTGTACAGAGTAATATGGAAATTATGGTGGAAGTGGATGCTCCCACCTACGAAGCAGCCCGTGACGCGATCGCTCCTTTCACCGAACTGGTAAAGAGCCCCGAACACCTGCACACCTATAAGATTAGCCCCTTGAGCCTGTGGAACGCAGCATCCACCGGCCTTCGCGCAAAAGAAGTTTTGGAACGTCTGGACAGCCAGAGCCGTTACCCCATTCCCCAGACCGTCATTACCGAAGTTGAAGACTACATGGGTCGCTACGGCCTTCTCCGCATGAAGAAGGATGACGGGGACAACCTGATTGTGGAATCCGATGACAAGTACATGTTCACGGAAATCTGCAAGCTGAAGGAAGTGGAACCCTACATCAAGGAATTCATCGACGACACCCACGCCATCGTGGATCCGGAACGTCGTGGCCACCTGAAGATGGCGCTTACCAACGCAGGTTTCCCGGTAGAAGACTTGGCCGGCTATACTGTAGGCGATCCGCTGCCCATCCACCTTCGCGACACCATGGTGTGCGGCAAGGAATTCAAGCTCCGTGATTACCAGAAGGAAGCTGCCCAGGTGTTTTACGCCTCCGGCTCCGAAAAGGGCGGATCCGGCGTTATCGTTCTGCCTTGCGGTTCCGGTAAGACCGTCATCGGTATTGCCACCATGGCCTTGATCCAGACCAAGACACTGATCTTGACGCCCAACATTTCCGCATCCCGCCAGTGGATTCGCGAAATCTGCGACAAGACCGACTTGACTCCCGACATGGTGAAGGAATACTCCGGCGAAGTGAAGGAAATCGGCCCCGTAACGGTAGCCACCTACCAGATCTTGACTCAGCGTAAGCGTGCCAAGAAGGCAAACGAGGAAGTCACCGAAATTGACCTGGAAGAAGGTTCCGAAGAAGAAGTGAAGAAAGAACTGGCCAACTTCCCGCTGTTCAGTCAGCAGAAGTGGGGCCTGATGATTTACGACGAAGTTCACTTGCTTCCCGCTCCCGTTTTCCGCTTGAGTACCGAAATGCAGGCAACCCGCCGTCTGGGCCTTACTGCAACCCTGGTCCGTGAAGACCATAAGGAAACCGAAGTATTCAGCTTGATCGGTCCCAAGAAGTACGATATTCCCTGGCGTATTCTTGAAGCCCAGGGATGGATCGCTACAGCCGACTGTAACGAAATCCGCATCCCCATGGAAGCGGAAATGAAAATGAAGTATGCCCTGGCTCCGGTCCGCGAGAAGATTACTCTTGCAAGTACCAACCCGGAAAAGACGGACATCGTTCAACGCCTGCTGAAGTACTACGACAAGCCGGACGATCGCGTCCTGATTATCGGCCAGTACATCGAACAGCTGGAAAACCTTTCCAAGGTTCTGGACATTCCTCTCATTACGGGCAAGACCCCCAACAAGGAACGCGACGTTCTGTACGCCAAGTTCCGCGATGGCAGCCTGAAGAACCTCATGGTTTCCAAGGTGGGTAACTTCGCAATTGACCTCCCCGACGCCAACGTGCTGATTCAGATTTCCGGTACCTTCGGAAGCCGCCAGGAAGAAGCCCAGCGCCTGGGTCGAGTTCTTCGCCCCAAGAGCGATGGCGGTGCAGCACACTTCTACAGCATCGTGACCCAGGACTCCAAGGAACAGGAATTCGCCATGAACCGTCAGCTGTTCCTGACCGAACAGGGATACGCCTACAAGATCATCAAGCGCGGTGACTGGGACATCCTCTGTCGCACTCCTGAAGAACTTGCTGCAAGACAGTAACGAGCGAACATTTCCTTTTCGTTACAAACGTTTAAGTCCTGGAAGAATCCAGGACTTTTTTCGTATTTCACAATCCACTCTTCATTTCTCATCCTTCACCCTTCATTCTTCATTTTCCTCACTCCATTCTTCATTTTTCATCCTTCATCCTTCATTTTTATATATCTTTGTGATGTAAGAAAAGAGGTTTTTTTGAGCCAGCAGAAGATTAACGGAAAGACTGAAACTCTCTGTATTTTCGGTTATCCCGTCGGACACAGCAAATCGCCCCTGATGCACAATGCGCTTTTTGAAGCACTTGGCATTAACGCGGCCTATCTCCCCTACGCTCCGGAGCCAGAAAATCTGGACGAAGCCATTAAGGGTTTTCGCGCTCTTCGTTTTAGAGGAGCAAACGTTACCATTCCCTACAAGACTCCTGTCATGGAACTGGTAGATGAACTTTCTGACATTTCTCGTTTTACAGGCAGTGTGAACACGCTGTACTGGAAAGAAGGCAATGTGGGAGGTATCCTTTGCGGGACCACTACAGACCCCTACGGTTGCATCCGTAACCTGGAAGAATTCGGAGTCTCCCCCACCAACACCACCGTAGCACTCCTTGGAAACGGCGGCGCGGCAAAGGCAATCGCCTACACCTTGGTGGAAATGGGAAACCAGGTGACCATCGTCTGCAGAAATTTGGACAAGGGTTTGGCCCTGGCAGACAGTCTAAACAAGTTTTTTGACGGAAAAGCAAAGGAAGTCCAGGCAGTAACCTTCCAGGATTTCTATGCCGTATCTCCCGATATCAACATCATCATCAATGCGACCTCCGTTGGCATGACTCCCAACGTAGATGAATCCCCCCTGACCATGAAGGATTTGCACGAGCACCAGACCGTGTGCGACATCGTGTACACACCCCTCTGCACCAAGCTTTTGCAGATGGCCGAAGACAAGGGCTGTAAGGTGGTTACCGGCGAAGGAATGCTGGTTCATCAGGGCATTGAAAGTTTCCGCAAGTGGTTCCCCCAGGAAACGAAGGACAAGACTAACGACGAACTCGCCGCTATTATGCGCAAAGGAATGCAAGGTTAATTTATGAAGCACATCTTTTTCACCGGATTCATGGCCAGCGGAAAATCCCGCACCGGCCGAGCCCTTGCAGACCGCTTGCACCGTCCCTATGTCGACACAGACGCCGTTATCGTAGAACGAGCCGGAAAGACCATCAGCGAAATATTCGAACAGGATGGTGAAGCAAAGTTCCGCGAAATGGAACGTGACGTAGTTGCCGAATTTGCCACCAAGGAAGAACCCCATGTTATTTCCCTTGGCGGTGGTGCCCTGACCCAGGCAGCAAACCTGAAGGTCATTCGCGAAAACGGCACTATCATTCGCCTATGGGCAAAGCCGGAAGTTCTTTCCGAACGTATCGGTCGCAAGAACACTCGTCCACTCCTTGCAAATCTTTCTGACGAAGAACGTCTTGAAAAGATCAAGCAGATGCTGAAGGATCGTGAACCCAACTACGCCCATGCAGACTTTAGCGTAGAAAGTTCCAACGAATTTACCGAAGAACATGTGATTGAAAAGATCCTCCACATGCT
Organism: Fibrobacter sp. UWEL; assembly: GCF_900142535.1. NCBI lineage: Bacteria > Pseudomonadati > Fibrobacterota > Fibrobacteria > Fibrobacterales > Fibrobacteraceae > Fibrobacter > Fibrobacter sp. UWEL. The sequence goes on along the minus strand of NZ_FRBE01000003.1, from coordinate 47,952 downwards.
AAACTTCTGGGAAAGCCATGCTCTGGACGTACTGCCCAGCAGTGGCGGTCGCTACCCCATCTTTATCGGCAAGAACATCGTTTCCGACGTAGGCGTCCTGCTGGAAGGCTTACGCCTTACGCCCAAGTACGAATTTCTTGTCTGTACCGATACTAACATCGCAAAGGCCCAGAGCCGCACTCTGGGTGACCTGCGTAACCAGGCAGGACGTTGCCCGGTGTTTAAGTTCCAGGCAGGTGAAAAGAACAAGACTCTTCACAACTTGAATCAGCTTTATAGCTTCATGCTCCATCGCGGTTACACCCGCAAGAGCTGTCTGTTGCAGTTCAGCGGCGGCGTGGTAGGCGATATGGCAGGCTTCGGTGCTGCAACCTACCAGCGCGGTATCCCGTTTATCCAGTTTCCCACCACACTTCTCTCCATGGTGGATAGTTCTGTGGGCGGCAAGGTGGCTGTTAACCACCCCGAAGGCAAGAACATGATTGGCGCATTCTACCAGCCGGAAGCAGTGATCTGCGATATGGCGGTTCTTAGCTCCTTGCCCGAAAACGAATATCTGGCAGGTCTCGCAGAAATCGTGAAGTATGGCGTTATTTATGACGAAGAATTCTTCCGTTACATGGAAGAAAACGTGGAAAAGATCAAGGCTCACGATCTGAACGTACTGAAGCAGCTCATTCTCCGCAGCTGCGCCATTAAGGCAGAAGTGGTAGGCATTGATGAAAAGGAAGCAGGTCTTCGCGCCATCCTGAACTACGGCCACACATTCGGTCATGCCATCGAAAATTTGACGCACTACACCACCTACACTCACGGCATTGCCGTAAGCTTGGGTATGCGTGTGGCGGCACGCGCTTCCGTCCTCCTGGGAATGATTACCAAGGAAGAAGAAGCACGTCACAACAAGCTGATGGATGACCTGGGATTCCCCACCACCTACAACATCAACGTGGATGCCGCATGGGATGCCATGGCCGTTGACAAGAAGGCTGAAAAGGGAACTCGCGTCTACATTCTTCCCACCAAGATTGGTGCCGTGAAGAAGGTGACCAACATCGATAAGCAAATTGTCGCACAATCTTGGGATGCAATTCGAGGTTAATTATGAGTATTCTTGTTACTGGCGGAACAGGTGCACTTGGTTACCACATTCTCTCTAGCCTTTGCGGTACCTCTCACGACCTTTACAGCTTTAGTGATGAACAGCCCCAGCCTTGGCAAAAGGTAGAAGGCGCCACCTACTTAAATGGTGACTTGCTGAATTCCAAAGATGTGATTGAGATGCTCCAGAAGGTAAATCCCACTCACATTTACCATCTGGCAAGTCAGTCTTCTGTGGGCATCAGCTACATGAAGCCCAACGAAACTTTGAACATCAACCTGATGGGAACACAGTACCTTCTGGAAGGCGTTCGACAGGTCTGCCCCAAGGCAAAGATTATGCTGTTGAGCTCTAGCGAAATCTACGGCCGAACAGACAAGAATTTGACGTACCTCCACAAGGAAGTGGATCCTCCTAACCCTCTGACCCCTTACGCAACTTCCAAGGCTTGCATGGAACTTCTGGCTAACCAGTTCCGTAATGCCAATGGCCTGCATGTGGTTTTCGTTCGTCCCTTCTATTTTACCGGTCCCCATCACAGTCGCCGTTTCGTGATTCCGTCCATCGCCTATCAGCTGGTGAAGATTAAGTACTATGGAGCAGAACCGATTATTTATTCCGGCAGTCTGGACGTAAGCCGCGATATTATTGACGTGCGCGATGTAGCCCGTGGCATGATCCAAATTCTAAACCAAGCCGATTCCGGTGAAGTATATAATCTCTGCTGCGGTAAATCCTACACCATCCGCGAAGTGGTGGAAGCCATGGTAGATATCGCCGACGTAAGCGTGGACTTCCGCTTTGATCCTGGCTATGAACGTCGCAACGAAATTCCCCTCCTCATTGGGGACCCCACCAAGGCCATGAACATTGGTTGGAAGCCCATGATCAGCATGGAAGACAGCCTGACCGACCTTTTCAACGAGATGGTCCAACGCCGTCGAATTGAATTGAAGATGGGTATGGGCAAGGACCTGCGCCTCTAATCCTCATAGCCGACTTTTTGTATTTTTGCTTTGATGAGAAAGGACTTCATAACTTCACTTTTCATTCTACTACTCGCAGCTACATTTTCTTTTGCAGTAGACGTGGTTGCACCCAAAGGCAGTTCCCGAGGAACTACCGTTGATGACTTTATGCCCCATCCTGTTTCCACCAAGGAATTTAACGAAACCTGGAGTTACCAGTTCGTTTTTGACAACGGCACTAGGGCATTCGTAAACTACGCCGTACTTTACGTTCCAGGAAGCGGAACCAAGATTGGCTGCGACATGACTCTTTGGAACTTCAAGGGGAAAACTTATACGGTTGGACGTCAATATCCTCCTGAACGTCTTAAATCAGACAAGGCAACCGCCACCCTGAACATCAAGAATGAATACTTGATGGAAAAGAAGCCGGGTAAGGGTCACCATGTTCTCTTCTCCGCAGATAAGGATGGCAAATTTCTTCTGGACTTGACCTTCGATTCTGCAGAACCGGGCAAGACCTTGGGTAATGGCGTCTGGAATGTAGGTTCCGCCAAGATGGGTCAGTACGTACACATTCCCTATGGCCGCGTTTCTGGAAAGATTGCCTATAACGAGGATACACTCCAAGTAAAAGGTTACGCCTACATGGATCAGATCTGGCAGACGGCACAGGCAACCGATATGGCCACCCGTTCCATCAACATTAGCACCAACGCCCGTAACCCGCTTTTCGCAGGACGTATCTCCATGACCTCCGATGGAAAGACTCTAGGTTACGCCATCTACAATGGTCCCGAAGGGAATCGCGTGGTAACCCCGAAATCCATTAAGGACGGAGACGTCAACTATACGGGAAAAGGTTTCCCCAAAGGCAACCTGAACATTGAATGGAACGATGACACTCCGACCCTGCAATTTGCAGCAAATAAGACTTACCAAAAGGCAAGTATTTTGGACAAGATCGACGGTTGGTTTGCAAAGAAGGCTTTTAAGGCAACCGCCGGCGAAGTATTCTTCTATCGCGGTCGTTCTGACGGAAGCCATGGCAAAAAGATTGACTGGTGTATTACAGGAGCCAAGGAATAATGACGAAATTTCGCCCCTGCATTGATCTTCATGACGGAAAGGTAAAACAGATTGTGGGAAGCTCCCTTAACGATAGCGGAGCAGGGCTCAAGACCAATTTTGAGACGGACCGTTCCTCTGCATGGTTTGCAGAACTGTACAAGAAAGACCACATCAAAGGCGGTCACGTCATTATGTTGGGCAAGGGCAATGTAGATGCCGCAAAGGCCGCCCTCTCTGCCTACCCTGGCGGACTTCAGGTTGGTGGTGGCATCACCGCAGATAACGCCATGGAATACCTGGATGCAGGAGCAAGCCACGTCATTGTCACCAGCTGGATTTTTCCGGAAGGGAAGCTGGATATGGACCGCTTGAACCGCCTGGTAGAAACCGTAGGCAAGGACCGTCTTGTTCTGGATTTAAGTTGCAAGCGTACTGGCGTTGACGCCAATGGTAATCCCCAGTGGAGCATTGCCATCAATCGCTGGCAGACCCTTATTGATATTCAAATCACCCCCGAAACGCTGAACGAACTGGCGCTCTATTGCGATGAATTCCTGATTCACGCGGCCGACGTAGAAGGCAAGCAGCAAGGTATGGACGACGACCTCATTCGTTTCCTGGCAAAGGAAAGCCCAATCCCGGTCACTTATGCAGGTGGCGCCAAGTCCCTAGCGGACCTTCAGCATTGCAAGGAAATTTCGGGCGGTAAAATTGATCTCACCATCGGAAGTGCTTTGGACCTTTTCGGTGGTAATGGAGTAAAGTATGACGAATGCGTCAAATTCAACCAGGAAGCCTAAGGTTACGGACCAGCTGGACACCCGTCCGGCAATCTTCGGTCGTACCGTCACCAGTACGTTCAATAAGTACTTTGAACTGAAGCACAAGCCACCTGGAAATATTCGTACCTGCTGGATTCCGCCTATTGTTTTTGGCACAGCCTTGGTGAACCTTCCCAAGCTTTTAAAGCTCCGTTCCTACTTCAAGAAGGAGCGCAAAGAATATCACAAGAAGCATCCCGATGATGTCCGCGTTCTTTATTACGCCGACTGTCTGGACGAAACTAACGGTATCGCCAACAACCTCCGTAACGTGGTTCCCTACATGAGAGAACACGGCATGAAGGCTTACCTTGCAGGTAATGTTTTCAACACCCGCCCCTGTGGCGTTGTGGAAAACGGCTACTGCATTTTGCTGCCTCGTATGTTCAGCATGGAACAGCTGGGCTACGCCAATAGTGAATTGGCCATCCCTCGAGTCGCACCCGCACTTCGCTTGCTGAAGCGCTACCCGGTGGACATCATTGAATTGGAAACACCGTCTCCTGGCGCTTGGGCAATTTGCGTCTGCGCAAAGATTGCAGGCATCAAGGTCATGAGTCACTACCGTACAGACGTTCCTCAGTATACACGTACTCTGGTGAAGGCTAAGTGGATGCATTACTACGTGCTGAAGCTGATGCAGATTTTCTACTGGATGGCCCGTCCCGTTATTAGCCCCTGCGATGACTACTCCAAGGCTCTGGTAAAAGAGCTGAAGGTGCCCGAAAATCAAGTTAAACTTATGCCCCGCGGTCTCCCTCTGGAAAAGTTCGCTCCGGAACTTCGCGGCAAGGGCGTCTGGGAAAAGTTCGGCTGCACTCGTGAACAGCGCAAGGTGCGTTTCGCCTTCATCGGTCGAATTTCCAAGGAAAAGAACCTTCCCTTCCTAAATGAAGTTTGGAAGAAGTTCTCTGCCAAGTACGATGACGTCGAGCTGATGTACGTGGGCTACGGTTGGTATCTTGAAGAAATCAAGGAATTCTTCAAGGGCAACGACAGCGTTCATTTTGCAGGTGAGCAGGGCGGTGAAACACTGGCTTCCCTCTATGCGGATGCAGACTTCTTCCTGTTCCCTAGCACCTCCGACACCTTCGGTAACGTGGTGGTGGAAGCTATGGCTACAGGTACACCTGCTATTGTCAGCGACTACGGTGGACCTCGCGACATCGTGGGAAGTGACAACGCCTGCGGAAGAATTCTCCCTCTGGATGAAAACAAGTGGCTGGAAACTTTGGAAGAATGTCGCAAGCTGAAGCTGGAACAGGCAGATACCTACCAGAAGATGCGCGAAGATTCTCATCAGAGAAGCCAGAAGTACACTTTGGAAAACGCCAGCAAGGCTCAGTTCGAATACTTCAGGAAAGTTTATAGCGAATCCTACAAGTAAGGTGCATTCCTTTTCGTGAATCCATCCGACTTAAAGAAGCTACGTGAATGGTTTGCCCGAAATGCGGCAAGCCTTCCTTGGCGTCTGGAAGATTTAAATGCGCAGCGCGATCCCTATAAGGTATGGATCAGCGAAACCATGCTGCAGCAAACCCAGGTTGCAACGGTCATGGATTATTTCACCCGATGGATGAAGCGTTTTCCTGATATAGCCACATTGGCTGCTGCTAGCGAGGAAGAAGTCTTTAAGTACTGGCAAGGGTTGGGCTATTATAGCAGGGCACGAAACATCTTGAAGACGGCCCAACAGGTAGCCGGATTGGATTGTCCCGAGACGTCCACCGGGGAACTGCCCCGAACCCGAAAGGAACTGGAGGCCTTGCCCGGCATTGGGGCGTATACCGCAGGCGCCATCCTGAGTTTGGCTTACCACCAGAAGGAAGCGATTCTAGACGGAAACCTGGTGAGAATTTTCTCCCGATACCACCTGCTGAATTTCCTCCCCACGGACAAACTTCCAGAGGCATCCACACAGCCCGTCCCGCAGAAAAGCTGTAGCGAAATCTACTGGGAATACGCCCGACAGGTGGCGGACCATCCTAAGGCTTACCTGCATAACGAAGCCCTCATGGAGCTAGGCCGCCGCGTCTGCAAGGTGAAAAATCCCGACTGCGGAAACTGCCCGCTGAAAGGCGGTTGTGCGGCATTGGCCCAGAAGAAGACCGAGGAATTTCCTCCTGCGAAAAAACGAATCCAGAAGGAATGGCACGGAACAGTCCTTGTGGTGGAATCTACCGACGGGAAGCTTCTGGCCGTTCGCGGGGGCCAGAAGTTCTTCAACAACCAGATTACGCTTCCCCACTTTGAATCCCAGAGAAGTGCAGCTGCGGGATTGCCAATCCAGGCGGAAAGTTTTATCAATGCGGACCAAGTGAAGAGTGTTACCGCAGTGGGCAACTTCAAGCACAATATCACGGTCCACAAGATGACTTGTGACGTACTCCATGTGCAGTTAAACGTAACCACCAAAGTTGCATCCAAGTCTTTTTCAAATCACGAGCTTGGCTCTGCCAGCGGATCCAAAAATCAGGCTGTTTTTTCTTGGGTTGAAAAAAAGGCAGCCCATGAAGCTTTCGCCAACACGTTCTGCCTTAAGTCTTTGAAGTTGATTGAAGTCTAGAAGGTTTTCTTCACAGTACAGACGAAACGAAGACGTCCATAATTAGCATTGGGAACTTCGAATTGTTCTTCTCCAAGAGCATGAAGAATGGATCCAGTAAGGAACAGGCCCAATTTACGGAACTGCTGCTCAAAGGTAGCATCCCAATACCAGTCACCCTTAACAACGAGAGGATCCGGGGAGCGAAGGTTCCATCGAGCATCACTTCTGTAATGAAGACTGTGGGAAATGCGGAAGGACTTGCGCAAATACCAATCTGCAGTAAATGAGGTAAAGAATTCAGCGGGAGTCACTTCAAACCGTCTGTCAGCACCGTCAATATGTTCAAAGCCCGCATGAGCCTTGAATGCGAACATATCTCTATACCAAGTTCCAAGCCACAGTTCTGCTGTAACGCCATAAATCCAGTCGTTGATGCGAGCAACATCACCACTACGGTAGTAGACCTCCTTATTGGCAGCAGTGTCAGCGATAAATCCCGTAGTATCAAAGGTTTCCGCACCATGTTCCGCCCAGAAGCTAGCGCGACCACCAAAGAAAACATTTCCAATGCTATCTTCAAAAGCAGTATAGCCCTGGATTAAATTCATCTGACCATCAGCCTTCAAGTGAAGGGTATCCTCATTATAGTACTCCTCATTGTCCGCCATCGGGTTCAGTCGGGTACCGGAAATATTCTTGACGCCCACAGTGACGCCCAGTTTCTTTTCCGGAACAAAATGAAGTTCCACACTATCCTGCACAAGCCAGTCACGATCATTGACAGCAAACATCACATCGGCAGTAAGCTGCTTTACAGGTTGTACACGAAGTTCCATAAACGGAAGGGCAACGAAGTCTTCATCCAATTTTGTATAGACGTGTCCGGAATCATCTACCGCACGGAAAGAAAGACCAGCAGATACCTGGAACATTCCATTCTTGCAAGCCTCACCGCACTTGTAGTAAACGGAGCCATTCAGTTCCTTGCGATTTCCCTTTTCGGACTTTAATTTATTTTGATACTCGCCATCTTCGTAAGCAACTGTCAGAGAAAAGTTCTTGATATCGGCGCGAGCTTCAATGCGGGGGCGATAATGAACTGGAATCCAGAAAGAGCTCTCCCCCTGAATCCAGAGATATTCTTCACCAGCAAGAATGGAGGCGTCTACGAGATCATTGGCAAAACCAAGTCCCCCATACAAAGAACTGAACATTGGATAATTCTCACCAAAGTGAGAAAATTCGTCCGAAACATAACGCTTGCGAATAGACTTGGTATATCCAGAATAATGATCATCCTGGAAACCTCTGGCTGTAGCCCAAAAGCCCCTATAGCTAGGTGAGCGGAAGCCACCTTCCAAAATCGGTGTTCTATTATTCGGACGTTTGTCTTCCACGATTAAATCATTATAAATCATGTCGCCCAGTTCATTTCCAGTTTTTACCCAGATGGACGGATCCATAGGATCCCAACTAGGAAGAATGGACATTCGATTCAATAAAAGACGCTGACGTAATTTCGCAGGATTCCACATTTCGGACTGGGAATGCATCCCCCCGGCACCGAGAATTCGATCAAAAGCATAGGTAGGTGAACCTACTAGGAATGTACCATCACTTCGGACGACCGATTCCATTCCCTCCAATTCAGGAGTAACGGAAGCCAAGGAAATTTGACTGGCGCAGACAACTGCAGCCAAAAGCGTTAGCAAGGAAGACTTCATTACCAAATCCTCCTTTCAACAAAAATACCCACAGAAACCATATTGGAACGTTCCGGCAAAGTCCACAGTTCCTGCCATTCCGCATTCAGACCAACTCGGTAATTATCCGTAGTCCACACAGGAAGCAACAAACGGAAGAACCAACCAAATTCTGTTTCGTTATCAACTAGAGTTCCGCCAAGTTCATTTTTAAACGTTTTCTTATCCACCTTAGTCTCATCGTAATCTGCGCGAGTCCAGCTGCAAAGAAATCCTGCACCTAATTCCACAGACTTGATTTTAGGATTATGGTAGGATAGTCCAAGTTTTCCATTCACCTGATGAACACCATAAATGATTTCGTTATCCATGGCGGGAATGAAATAGGAATATTCCATCTGTACAAATCCGTCAAAGTCATCCCAATAGGTATAACGGATTCCTCCCCCTAAATAAACAGAATTGTCCACGGCATCCTGAAGTTGTCCCCAAGGGTATAATTCACCAGCCTGTAACGAAACAAAAAGATGGGAAAAAGCCACATCCTCTACATCGTACTTGGAATCCTCCGCCCAAAGGGAAGACGAAATAAGCAAGAATACCACTGCGAGTATTTTTTTGAACATCACATGAACCTGTAATAAGCTAGGATTTCTTACGAGCAAGAGCCTGAGCGAAGAATCCGTCAAAGCGGGAATCGCGAGAACCAGGAAGAACGGCGTCATCCACCTTCTCGAATTCCGGATGGGACTTCAGGAATTTTGCAATGACCTGAGTGGTTTCCATAGGATCAGGACTACAGGTAGCGTAAACCAGGCGAGCCCCTTCACGTTCTGCCAAATAGCCGGCCGCATTTTCCAGAATCTTCAGCTGGAGTTCCGCAAGTTCCTTCAGGGAATTTTGCGTCAAGCGGTAGATTGCCTCAGGACGACGGGCAATCACCCCCATATTGCTGCAGGGCACATCCAGAAGGATACGATCGAAAGCGTTCTTGTTCTTGAGAGTCTGGGAGGTCCCTACGGACTTCATTGCCGCAAGGTCAATACATTCCATACGAATGTTTTCCAGACCCAGACGGTTCTTCAAGTCCTGCATTTTTGTCAAGCGATTTTCGGAATTATCGCTGGCGAGAATATCCAGACTGCTATCCATTTCTGCCATCAAGGCAGTCTTTCCGCCAGGAGCAGCGCATGCATCCCAAACCTTCAGGCCGGGTTTTAAATCCAGCAGTTTCACCACGTCATATGCGGAAGGATTCTGGAAGCTGAATTCGCCCTTAGAGAAAGAGTCCGATTCTAGAATTGGCTTCAGTTTTGTGTCGGAGGGAACTTCAATGTAACGATCATACAGGATGGAAGCGTTTTCAAAGCCCAACTTCTGAGCCAGCTTGGGAGCGGAAGTCTTCTGCAGGTTGACGCGGAGCCATTCGGTGGGGCGGTCCAGAGTTTTCTTGGCTAGAGCTTCGGCGGCGTCACCGCCATAAACGTCAAACCAACGACGGACAATCCATTCCGGAACAGAGTTTTCAATGGACACGCAGCGAACACGCTGGGGAGGCATCTGCGGGAGGCCAGCCTTCTTGGCACCCCCCAACACACCGTTAATCAGACGACCAGCGCCATCTCCAAAGCCAATGACCTTAGACAGTTCGACGGAAGTGCTGACGGCAGCATAATCCGGAACGTTCATGAAGAACATCTGGAAAAGTCCCATTTCCAGAACAATCTGGAGTTCCGGAAGAGGCATCTTCTTGACGAGAGTCTTGATGAAGTATTCCAGATACAGATGGCGACGGCAAACGCCTAATGCGATTTCCATAGCGAAGGGAGATAATCCCCCGTCCTTAATGAAGGCGCCGTTATCCGCCCACTGCAAGAGAACGCGGTAGGCGTCCTTGCGATCCTTTAAGGCATCCCGCTTTGCATCGCGAGAACGATCGTCACGTCTAGAATCGTTTAGCAAAATGAAAGTCCTTCGTGATTTTGGATACCACGCATGAAGTCTGCTACGGGCATGGGCTTCTTGCCTTCGGCCTGGATTTCAATCACTTCCAAAAGACCTTCACCAGTGCCCACGTAGAAGCGCTTATCCTTGAAGGCCACTGCACCAGGAGCCAGGCTGGGACCGTTTTCCGGAGTGTCGGTAACGCGAAGGTAAACCATGCGGCCACCCAGTTTGCCATATCCACCGGGCCACGGGTTGAAAGCGCGAATGCGGTTGTGAATGACACGAGCCGGCAGGTTAAAGTCGATAAGACCTTCTTCCTTCTTCAGCTTGGGAGCGCCAGATGCCTGGGCATGATCCTGAGTCAAATCCTTTTCGGTACCAGTAATCAGCTGGTTGATAGCGTCGTCCAGAGCGTCGCAGCCCGGAGCCACCATCTTTTCCAAAAGGCTTGCAGTGGTGTCCTGATGGTCGATAGGAATTTCACGCTGAGCAAGAATAGGACCGTGGTCCATCTTTTCATCCAGACGGAAAACCGTAACGCCCGTAGAAGGCAGGCCATCAGCAATGGCGCGCTGCACAGGAGCCGCACCACGGTACTTGGGAAGCATACTGCCGTGAACGTTCACAGCACCAAACTTTGCTACGCCCAGAATGTTCTTGGGCAGAATGGAGTAAGCCACCACCACGAAAAGGTCTGCACCGAAGGCGCGAAGTTCTTCTTCAAATTCGGGAGCCTTCAAATCCACAGGCTGCAAAACCGGCAAGCCGTATTCCAGAGCCAGGCTCTTTACCGGCGGAGGAGTGAGCACGCGGCCACGACCCGCAGGGCGGTCAGGCTGAGTAACTACAGCAACAACATCAGCGAAGTCACTTTCTTTCAAGTGCTTCAAGAAACAAGCCGCAAATTCCGGCGTACCCATAAATACAATCTTCATGCAAAGCAATATAGAATTTCTACATTTGGAGCGCTATGAGAATACCGCTTCAAATTGCTGTTATTTTCGCCATTTGCCTGGTAGGCGAGTTTTTGTATCGTGTAGTAGGCGTTCCCATTCCAGGAAATATCCTTGGCATGGTCATCCTCCTACTATTACTTTGTCTTAAAGTTCTGAAACCCGAACAGATTTCCGGCGTTTCCAGTTTCTTTCTGAATCACCTGGCTTTATTTTTCTTGCCACCCAGCATTGCCATTATGACGGTAGGGGACGATATTCTCAGCCAGTGGCCCACCCTCCTGATTCTCTGCATCGTCCTAACCATCGTTACTCTTGCAGCGACAGGCCTAACAACCCAGCTATTGATTGGTCTTCAAGAGAAGCGACAGAACATTGAGAACCTTGAAGACGTTGAAATGAAAGAAAGCACCAGGGGTAAAAAATGAACGCTATCATTAATTCTCCCCTGTTCGGAATTTTCTTGACCATGGCCGCCTTCGAAGTGGGCGTGGCTTTGAATAAAAAGTTCAAGTACTCCATTCTGAACCCGCTGCTGATCGGCCTGATTTTGATCGTTGGTTTCCTGATGATCACCGGCATCAGCTACGACAGTTATAAGGTGGGTGGCGACTACATTTCCATTCTGCTAGGCCCCGCAACCGTTGTGCTGGCAGTTCCCCTCTACAGGCAGCTGGGCAACTTGAAAAAACACTGGCTCCCCATTTTGGCAGGCATTGCCGTAGGTAGCCTTACGTCCATTATTTGCGTGGTTATTTCTTCCAAGTTGGTGGGCCTTAGCGAAACCTTGATGCTCTCTCTGGTTCCCAAGTCCATTACCATCCCCATGGGTTCCGTGGTTTCCGCACAAATCGGCGGCATCCCCAGCATTACCATTATTTCCATCGTGATTACGGGAATTACCGGTGCAGTTACCGCCTCTGTGGTTTGCAAGTTTTTCCGCATTAAGCACAAGGTTGCCCAAGGCATTGCCATCGGTACCGCAAGCCACGCACTGGGCACAACCCGCGCCATGGAAATCGGAGAAACTCAAGGCGCAATGAGCTCCTTGGCCATCGGCATCGCCGGCATTTTCACCGCTGTGGTGGCACCACTGATTTTGAAATTTATTGCTTAGTTACCGTCTACTTCCCCACGAGTATTTCAGCCAGTACGCTTTCGCTTTCGGGAATTCCGCAAAGGTTTCTGATTTCATCCTGATAGTAGAAATGCTCGTTTCGGGCAGTTTTCCGCAGAACTATTCCAGACAGTCGCAGGGATTCTGCGATGTAGCCCGCATTCATGTTCAGCAGGCGATAAGCACGTTCCCCCAGCAGGTTACAAGCTTCATCAAGGTCTGCGGTCAACAGAACTGCGTAAGCACAATTTTCCGCCTGGGCGGGAACCCCATGGCATTTCCAGAACTTTCGGGGAACCACCTGACCAGACTGCATATAGATGGCCTTGCGTACGGGAATATAGCGGTACACGCCAGGATACACAAACATCACGTCAAAAATAACCACCCAGATTTTCAGCAAACCCGCTCCAAACAGGTTAATATGGCCAAGTTCAAGCCAACGCAACATGCTGGAAAAATCGTCCAGGTCCATGCCCTTCCGGATGAAAGGCTTCATTTTTTGCACAACCTGACCTGCTTCCTCGGAATTTTTCAGGTCGTCAAAGTACCGTTCGTTGGAATACTTCACCGGTGTCAGGGGAAACTCATCGCCGGGCAGGGCCTGCGTGGCCAGACGTCTCACACGGATACATTTGGAAAGATCGTCGATACATTCCCCGCGGTTTTGCCGCATGAATCGTGAGGGAAAACGTGCGGCAGCATCATAGGCGGCACTTACATCCGCAGCCATCCCCAGGGTCAAATCCATCTCCGCACGATTGGAGTAGGCGGATTCCCCGACGCCATCATCCACCGAGTTGAAAGCCATCTCGCTATACTCGGGAAACACGGCCAGACAAGCCAGCGGAACTTCCGTAGACGGCAATCCCAAAGTCACCGCCAAATGATCATCCACAAATCCACCTAAGGGAAATACCTTAGATCCCTTGGACTTTTCATTCAGCATTACCGAAGCAATACAAGCGCCTGCATCCTTCTGGGTCTGGGAATAGGCACTCTCGCCATAACGCCACACGGAACGCTCCAAAATTCCCGTAAAAACGTAAAGAATCGGGGTGTTCTTCACAAATTCCTTGTCCGGGAAAGCTTCCAGCAAGGATTCCATTTCAGCCTTGCCGCCAATGCGCACCAGCTGCCCCACCACATCGGGAGCCCCGCTACGTCCATCTCGATCATAGGCATAAATGCCATCCGGCAAAGACCTTCCACGAAGGACCACATACACGCCTACGGGCCGCAAACCATCCCCGGAACCATAAATCCAGGGCGGAATTTCACCAGGATGCAGGTCAATACGTGATTTTCCCTTATACTGCCGGTCACCAGGGTTCTGTTTTTCCCAGTGCAGCACAATAGGGTCCGCCACCCGCTTGGGAGCGTAGGTTACAGACTCATGATATAGCTGGGAATAAAAGCGCATAGCACCAATATAGAAGTTTACAATGCCGTTTTTCCCATTATTTGACGTTTTTTGCCTTTGAGGGACATTTTCAAAAACAAGTAATACAGTTTTTTATTCTTTATTTCTTATTATGAGGGTCATTTGGGGCAAATGGATATAGAATTAACTTCGGTTAAATCGCAGTTTTTCAATGAGGAACTCATGAACTTTAAGAAAAAAGCAATTCTCGGTCTCTCCGCAGCAGCATTGGCCATGATGGCAACCGCTTGTAGCGATGACTCCTCCAACAAGCCTAGCACTCCGGCCGATGAACCCATCGTAAATCCGGATCCGACCGTAACCGATCCGACACAGGACCCCACGGCAAACGATCCTACTCAGGATCCTACCCAGACTCCGACTACAGGTGATTCTACCACTACTCCCGTAGACAACACTCCTGCAACAACCATCACTACCCCCACAGGCTTGGGCCTTCTGGTAGACGACTTTGAAGACGGCAACGCCACCAGCGAAAACATCGGTCCCAATGCGGGCTGGTACACCTATAGCGACGTAGATAACGGTGGTGCATCCGTCATTACCACTCCGGAAAACGACGATGGCTACCCCACTGTAACTCCTGCCGATAACGGCACCCAGTTCGGTTTCAAGGTGAATTACACTCTGGACGTTGGCGACTACGAGTACGATCCGTATGTAGGTTGGGGCGTTCAGGTTCCCGAAGATGATGCCAACGCAAAGTTCGGCGGCATCACCTACTGGTACAAGGGCGGCGCACATGAAATTCACATTGAAGTTTCCGACGTGGAAGACTACGACGTACACTTGATGAAGTTCTCCGCTTCCCGCGTGTGGAAGCAGGCTGTAGTCCGCTTCAAGGACCTGACACAAGGCGGCTGGGGCGTAGAAGTTCCCTTCAATGCGGCTCATATCAAGGCTATCAGCTTCCAGGCCAAGGGCTCCAAGACCAAGGTTTCCTCCGACTCCCTGTTCATCGACAACATCTACCTGCAGGACACTTCCGAAGTGGAAAAGGACCAGCCGGACATGACCATCAATCCGGCAACTCCGCCTAAGGTGACCGCCTATACCGAAGCAGACATCGCTATCAGCAATCCCCTTCAGGCAAAGGCCATGAAGTATCTGGACAAGGGTGTCAACTTCACCAACTGGCTGGAAAATGCAGACGGCAAGTTCACTGAATTCAAACACGGCGAAGCTGACGTGAAACTCCTTTCCGAAAGTGGCTTCAAGAGCCTGCGCCTCCCCATTGACCTGGACCTGTACGTCACCAACCGTAAGGCATTCCTTGGAGACTCCACTGGCGCAACCACTCTGGAATTCGATGATGTAGCCCTGTTCACCGTACTGGACTCCTTCGTGGATTGGACCAAGAAATACAACATGTCCTTCGTCATTGACTATCACGAATACGACAACAGCTACAACGCAACTTCCGCAAAGAGCGCCACCTACCTGAAGATGATGGCAGGCGTATGGCAGCACGTTGCTGAACACTATGCTACAAACGATCGCGAAGACTTGTTCTTTGAATTGCTGAACGAACCGGATATGACCAGCGGCGCAGTCAAGGCCGCCGACTGGACTCTGGCAGCCCAGGGCATGATTGACGCCATCCGTTCTGTAGACACCAAGCACACCATCCTCTTCGGTGATATCAAGTGGTACTCTGCAGAAGAACTGGCAAAGCGTACCGAACTGCTGAAGGACGACAACACCATCTACGTCATCCACACCTACGAACCTTTCGCCTTCACTCATCAGGGCGGTTCCTGGACTGATTACGCCACCATCAAGAATCTGCCCTTCCCCTATGATCCTGAAAAGTGGTCCACCGTCTCTGGCGACTTCGGTGTAGTAAAGAGCACCAAGAGCTATGTGAAGACAGCCATCAAGAACTACTACAAGACAGGCAACAAGGAAACCATCATGAACCTTGTGCTGAAGGCAAAGCTGTGGGCAGCAAAGAACAATGTTCCCGTGATCATCAACGAATTCGGTGCATTGAACCTCCGCTCCACTGCTGAATCTCGCCTGAACTACCTCACCGCCATGCGTGAAGTGAGCGAAGCCCTGCAGGTTCCTCTGACCCACTGGGGTTACACCGGCAACTTCTCCGTTGTGGAAGATGGCAAGCTTATCGAAGGCATCGCAGAAGCCCTGGGTCTCGGCCAGTAAAAGTTTCTCCTTTCGTTAACAATCAAGGTCGCCCTCCCCATGGGGCGGCCTTTCTTTTCGTTAAAATTTTATAGATTGTTGGGGAATATATTCGCTGGATTTTATTTTGAAAAAACGCAAATTTTTGATTAGCGCTGTTACTACAGCACTGATGGCACTGTCCGCCGTATCTACCGCAGGTGCGGTAGGTTTTTACGGTAACCAAAGCGACATCCACTGGAAAACCGCAGGCACAGACCATTTTCAGTTCCATTACCCCGCCGACTATACGGATCACGCCTCCAAGGCATCCGCCTATGCAGAAGCGGTTTATGACAGTGTTGTTAGCCGCTATCAAAAAGGCGTTACCAGCAGAATCAACGTTACCCTGAACAACGCCCTCTACAGCAATGGTGCAGCCATCCCCAGCGAAAATGCACTGAACCTGTGGCTCACCAACTGGGATTTCAAGGTTCGTAGTTCCCACGGCTGGCTGGCCGATGTGGTCACCCACGAATTCAGCCATTTGGTCAGTATTGAAAGCGGTGCAAAGGTAAATCCCCATCTGTACGGTGTGCAGATTGGATACACGGACTATTACAACGAAAGAACCACCACAAACGCCCTGACTCTGCTACCCTTTACCATGCAGCCCCTTTGGCTTGCAGAAGGTACAGCCCAGTATGAATCCAGCCGTATGGGTTTTGATGGTTGGGATACTCACCGCGATATGCTCCTGCGCGTAGCAGCCCTGAACGACAGCTTGCTCTCCCTGGAGTACATGCACGACTTCTCGGACAATTCCCTCTTCGCGGAATTGGGACCTTATACTCAAGGTTTCGCCCTAGTCCGTTATATTGACAAGCATTACGGCGAAGATGCCGTCCCGAAAATCTGGGGAAACCTCTCCAAGTTCAACCGCATCACTTTGGACGGAGCCGTCAAGGCAGTCCTCGGTATCAGCGAGAAGGAACTGTACGAAGCCTGGAAAAAGGAAATCACGGAAGACTACCAGAAGCAAAAGGAATCTCTAGGCGAACTGGTGGAAGGCACCAAGGTCACCGCCAATTCCTTCTGGAACGACTACCCCATTATTGTAGGCCAGACTCTCTATGGCGTTTCCAACTTTGGTGGAGCCTGGTTTGACGGAGGCGTTTTCAAGATGCCTCTGGTAGACACCACTGCCGTAGACAGTTCCGCAGCAGATACCCTGGCTGCCAAGCAGGATAGTACCACCGCGAAGGTTTCCGTAGACGAGGCAGAAGTTGAAATTGAAGGTGCCGACAGCACCATCGACATTTCCGAATATGCAAAGCACGGATTTACCCTGAAAAAAGCCTGGCTGGACAAGGGCATCGACGTGCTGGAAGATTCCACCTTCGGCCCCATCATCGCCTACGTCAGTTTCCAGAACCGCGACAAGGATGGACATGCCCACTTTGATATTGCAGTAAGCGATACCAACAAGAACCAGCTTACGGTCACTTACCTGCAGGATGCGGTCTACCCGGCATTCAACCCGGCGGGAGACTCCATGATCTTTGTCCGGAGGGAAAACGCAAGCACCCGATTTGTCCTGAGCAAGATCCCCTTCAATAAGGATTTGAAGGCGGGACAATCCGAGGAACCGGTGGACATTTACGTTCCCGACGAAAAGCAGAAGTACTACAACATCTATAGTCCCAAATTCAGTCCCGATGGAAAGCGCATCGCCTTCAGCTACTTTGACGATGTGGTCCGAGGGATCGCAGTCATGGATGCGGACGGCAAGAATTTCAAGACCATCAGTAATCCCGAATTTGACGAACGTGACGTGAACTGGCTGGACAACCAGAAGATTGTCTTCTCCAGCAACCGCAATGGCATTTTCAACCTGATTGAAAAGAATGTGGACACCGGAGTGGAACATCCCCTGACCAACGTCATCGGCGGCGCCTTCACTCCCGTACTGGCAGGCGACACCCTTTACTACACCAACTACGACAAGGACGGTTTCTCCCTGTACAAGTTGGCCTACAGCATTTTCGTTCCCGCTTCCGCGGATACATCTATTACGGTTACCCCGCGAGACAGTACCATCCAGTTATCCGACACCACCTGGACCAATTGCGTTACAGGAACCTTGGATACAGCAGTCACAGATTCTGCAATCACAGACAGTACTCCTACTACGAACTGCGTACCCCAGCCGATTGTTGCCTTACGTGATAGCGTGATCCACATCTCCGATACGGTTCGCACCATCGTTCCCAAGGAAGGCACGAAAGAAATTGTCTTGACAGGAACTGTCCCCAAGCGTGTAACCAAGCAGCTGCAGCTGAACGATCTGGAATTTGCAGGCATCGAGCAGGACTACAAGCCCATTCCCAATGTTCCGCTGTTCGTACCTATGCTAGTGTTTAATGAAAACGCTCCGGACCTGACCGTCTTTGGGGAAGGTCAGCTGAAGGTCAAGGCGGGTCTAGCCGTTGTCCTGAGCGACCCCCTGAAAAAGAATACCGTACAGATGGGATTGTTACTGGAATTGGGTGCAGGAATTGACTACATCAACGCCAGCGGACTCAATCCCGAACAGGAAAAGGAATTCTTCGTCGCTTGGGAAAATCACAGTACTCCCATTGACCTGGGTCTTTCCTACACTTACGCAAACTACACCAGCAAGGATACCGTCCGTTACGAGGACGTTCGTGCCCACAACGGTGATAGCCTTGGCATTAGCCGTTACGCCGTTCCCATGCAGGCAATTACAGCCTCTGCAGGCTACAGCATCTTTAAGACCATCGATACCTTGCAAGTGGCATTGGGTTATGATTGGGCAAACTTCAACCTTTACGAAGATAGTTTTGAATGGACCTATCAGAAACGTTTAAGTGCTCTAGTGGCCTTAGGTCTTTATGGAGATTCCGAAGGCGAAGACGGCACGGGAATTAGCGGGCAAGGTGACGGTCTCTTCCTGTATTACCAGTACTCCAATAGCGATCTCTACCGTCCGGGAACCTTCGCTGAAAGTTTCACTGTCAACGCAAGCGGTGCCATCACCCCGAAGTATCGTAACTTCAATATTCACGAACTGGGACTCAATCTTTACGGAAGCATTCAGAGCCCCTGGACAGGCGCTCGCCTGGCTGCTGGCGGTAAGATTGCAGGCATCATCAGCTGGGATACGGACGCCAAGCAGGATACCCTGGACTCTTACTACTACCACGCTGTATTCCTGGAAGGTTACCCCTACCTGAGAAGTTCCGAAGACTACACATTGGCAGGAACGAAAACAGCCATCGCAGAAGTCCATTACCTGTTCCCCATTTACGACGACTGGCGCAAATCCGCCTGGATTTTCGGTACCCGCAGTCTGTACTTCGACTTGTTCGCCCAGATGGGTGCAGCTTGGAACAGCAAGTGGATCGATACAGAAAAGTTCACGGACCACAGGTTCTGGGATAGAAGCGTCGGTTTCAGCCTGAGAATGAGCAACAAGCTATTCTACAGCGTCCCGCTGGATATTTCCGTTACGCTGGCTAGAGGCTTGAGCCGTATCGGGGAAAACAAGGATCTGTCTGGGGGAAGAAAGCTCAACCCCATCGACCTCCCGTGGATTCCTGGAAGTGTAGCTCCCACCCGAATCAACTTTACCATCGGGATGGGTTTTGTGAACAGCTGGCAATAAAAAAGGGGGCAAAGCCCCCTGCATCTAGAAGTCGCTGGTATTGACTTTCTTCTTATTCGGGACTTCGCCGGGAAGGAGTTGTCCGGGGCTTGTACGGCGGCCAGCTTCGCCCGTGAAGTTGGGATTAAACTTAGGCTTTACCTGTTTCATCTCGGACTGGATTTCGGTCAGGTGACGTTCCCAGTCCTGCATGGCATTATCCAATTCCGTACGAGCGTTCAGCATCAATTCACGGAGCTGCACCAGTTCCAGCATCTTGTCGCGCTTCATGATCCAGAGTTCTTCTTCCTCCGGCATCTGCTCCAGATTGAACAGCAAATTCAAGTAGTCTTCTTCCGCTTCCTGATACGCCTTATAGGTTTCCCTATAAACCAGGTAACGGTCGTCCACCAGAGTCTGCTGAGGAGAGGTATGGGCAGCACAGCCCACCAGGAAGAGCATTGCGAAAGAAGCGAGGACCTTTTTCATAGCAGCCAATTCGGTTAGAGATTATTCACCGCGCTTCACGTTGTAAAGGCGTTCGTAAGTCACGTAGCTTGTAAAGGTTGCGGTGTCCTGGAGAACCGGGTTCACCATGGTATTGACGCCCACCTTCACTTCACGTTCCTGACAGGGAACGCCATTGGAAGGATCGATCATCACTTCATACTGCACGGTGTATTCGGCCTTCTGGTCTCTGTTATATGCCTGGAAGGATTCAGGAACGATCTTGCTATTCACATGCTGTTCCCAGATGTAATAGGGGAAGCTTTCCTTTTCGTGGAGATAAACCACATAATCCAGACAGCGGCGACGGTCGCGGTTTTCAAAACCCTTGACCACCACAGAGTCAATCTGGATCAGAGCAAAATTCAGACGATTACGATCTTTCAGAAGTTGGGTAATATTACCCTTGGTGGGAATTTCACCCACAATCAGATGGTCCATTTCCCAGCGATGCTTTTCCATACGCTTCAAATGAGGGATATAATCCTTATTTGCCAACTGCTTACGCCAACGTTCAGGAATGGGCAAGCGGGCTACCACGGAATCGTAGCCATCTTCGTAGCCTTCAATATGAGCCACGTCGCGGTCAAGAGCAGTCAAGTTCACATTCTTGATTCGCCATGCCAGTTCAGAAGGCATGGAATGTTTCAAATAGCCTCGAGAGTTGTTAGCGGAGAACTTGCGGGAAACCTTTAGGGAATCCCCTTCCTGAGAGTAATGCAGATCCACATAGGTCGCAGTGACCGTACCCATGCGTTCTTCACCCTTCTGGTCCAAAGTAGAGAAATAGCCTTCGGTATAAAGTTCCAGATCCACCGGCTCTTTGAGGGTGTAATTAATGGTCAAAGTTTCCTTGTCGCAGGAACAGAAAAGCAGTGCGGCACCAAGGCCCAGGAGAGTTCTAAGATTCATGTTTACGGAAGTTCCACAGAGATTGTCTTGGAGGCAAGAACCTTGCCATCAGCACTAAATTCAACGAGGACTGTACCCGGCTTTTTCAGGCGAGTCATTTCCTTGGCGTTCATGAGGCCACCCATCTTGGATTTGCCCTGAAGGGTATAAACGGCCACCTTGGGGCTCACGGGAATTTCGTGAGACCAGATTTCACGTCCCTTATTTTCCACAGAGCCTTCGAAGAAAGTAGTCTTCAACTTACCGAAGTCAAAGTTCTTTCCATAACGGAACTGAACCACCATCTGTTCGTTCATCTTGAAGGTGCTGGTGGTATCTGCCACGGACTGATTGGCAGGATTCCATTCACGTCCAGCAACAACCGTAGGATCTTCAACAGAACAGGCGGAAAATACCGTCATGACCATGGCTGCAAAAGCAGCAAAGATAATCTTCTTCATAAAAGCCTCTCTATTATTCAATCACAAAATAGCAAAAACCTGATTTTTGAACTTCTAGTCCCTCGCCAGAACGAACATCATTTCCAGATGGGGCGTCTGGGGATAGAAGGCGAAACCTTCCGCGTGTTTCAAGGTAAAGCCTGCGGTTGCAAACTTGGCATAATCGCGGGCCAACGTCACGGGATCGCAGGACACATAAATCAGGCGGTTGACGGAGCTACCCACAATCGCCTCAAGCGCATCCTTCGGGAGGCCAGTGCGGGGCGGGTCCACAATAAGGGTGGCGGGAACATCCACCACATGGTCCAGCAGCCAGTCTTCTGCAGGGGCGGAAACGTTCTCCACGCTTCCCGCGGGTTTGCCGCCGGCAGCCTCACCCGTCACAGACAAATTCACCTTAGCATGTCTAAGGCAGCCCTCTTCACGTTCTACGGTAGTAATCTTCTTGAACTTATCCTGCAGAATTGCAGCAAAGAACCCTACACCGCTAAACAGGTCAATAAGCCATTCATTGCTGGCCTGGCCGGATTTAAGACCTTCGTCCACCGCATTGCGGACAGCATCCACAAGTTCTGGCAACAGCCCCAAGTTACTCTGGAAGAATACGGAAGCATCCGCCTGGATCTTGCGTCCACCCACCTCAACGTTGCTAATAGCCCTCTGGGCAAATTCAGAGGAATGCATTCCCCTGTAGTAATAGGAAATCTGGCCTGCGCCATTATCAAAGATATTGATGTCCAGTTCCCGCGGGATACTGCGTTCTTCCTGCTTGGCGGAAAAAATCTGTTTACCCTCTCCCTTCAGGAACTCATTCAGGCCTTGTGTCAGGACGGGGCAGCTCTCAAAGCCAACGATGTCATTGGATTCCTGCTCGCGAAAGCCAAATCGGACCGTCTTTCCCTCGGCGGAAATTCCCGGACGGCACACCACGCGGGCGCGGTTGCGATACCCCCAGGGAGAACCGCAATGGATCTTGAAATCCGCGGGAAGTTCAGCATGGGCCAGGCGACGGAAATTTTCACGTTCCACCTGCTCCATGACTTCCACCTGCTTTGCGCTGGATAAATGCTGCAGGCTGCAGCCACCGCAACGCCCATACAGAGGACACTTGGGTTCCACACGATCCTGGCTTGCCTCCAGAATCTGGATAGCCTTACCCTTGGTAAAGTCTTTTTTCTTGAAGGTCAGCTTGACCTTGCAAAGTTCACCGGGAAGCGCCCCGCTTACAAAGCAGACACGGCCATCTTCAAGACGAGCCATACCTTCACCGCCCTGCACCATCTTTTCAATGCGCAGTTCGTAAATCTCGGGCTTTTTATCTTCACGAGGTTTTCCAAAAAACTTGCGGTTATCGCCTCGGGGTCCCTTAAAATGCTTCTTGTATTCGGACATAAACTTCTATCGTTCTTCCCCTCGGCAATGCTCGGGGATTTTATATCAATCCAAAAATTCTAGCGACGTCTTATGGTGGGCACGCTGGCCAACAATTTCTGTGTGTACTCGTGCTGGGGATTGGTCAGCACATCATCCGCATTGCCACGTTCCACGATGTGGCCAAAGTACATCACCAGCACTTCGTCACTGAGGGCTCGTACCACCTGCATGTCGTGGCTAATGAACACGATGGAAAGTCCCAAGTCGTTACGCAGGTCGTCCAGCAGGTGCAAAATCTGGGCCTGCACGGAAACGTCCAGGGCGCTGGTCACTTCATCGCAAAGAAGCACCTTAGGATCTACCATCAGGCTACGCGCAATGCAAAGGCGCTGACGCTGACCGCCGGAAAATTCGTGAGGGAACTTGTCCAATGCTCCTTCGGGAATGGACACGCGGGCAAGCAGCTCCTGAGCCTTCTTCTTCGCATTCTCAAAGCTTACGCCTCGGGCCACCAGGGGCGCCGTCAGGATTTCCACTACAGTCTGCCGCGGATTCAGGCTACTGAAGGGATCCTGAAAAATCATCTGCATCACGTTTGGAATTTCGTTCTTCTTGACCGTCTTTCCAAACAGTTTAAAATCGCCGGAAGCAATGGGGACTAGGCCCACTAGGGACTTGACCAGAGTAGACTTTCCGCATCCGGATTCGCCCACGATACTGAGAATTTTTCCCTGGGGAAGAGTAAAGCTTACATTGTCCACAGCGGTAAAGTATTTCTGGACCTTGCCAAAAACGCCCCCGCGGATGGGGAACTTCACCGTCAGACCATTAACTTCAAGAGCGGGATTATCCATCGACTTCGCTATCCAGGTTCGCCAATGCTTCCTGTACATTCTGTTCCGTCTTCAAGAGAATCTGACGGCACTTACGCAAAAGCTCCGTGGCTTCCTGAACCTGGCCAGCCAATTCGTCGATTCCCATCTCGGAATTGTCAATTCGGCTCAAAATGCCTTCTAGACGCTCCATGGCGTTTTTATATTCGAAGTTTTCGTTACTCATGTTCTGAATATAGTTATCTTTAAACTGGTTATGAGCGCAAAGAAATCGATTTACACCTTTTTCACACTCTGCATTTCCCTTGGGGTCTGCGGAGCGTTGACGGCGTGTCTCGATGTTCCTAGCGAGCCCTCCTCGTCGGGCAAGGCCAAGTCTGTTTCCGTCTATGTAGTCCAGAATTCCGTGACGGATTCCACCCTCCTCAAAATCAACACCCAGGACAGCGCCAAATTTGTCGCCCAGGTAAAACCGTCTAAATACGAAGACCAGCTGACCTACACCTGGTATCACGACGACGACAAACTGGCTAGCGGAATCTCATACACAGACCAGTTTCTCCTGGAAGAAGATGTTCCTAACCGCGTTGTGGTGAAAGACAAGGAAGGTAATACCCTGGAAAGCAACTTTACCTTTATCCTGAATACTCCGCCCCGACTGAGCGCCACCATGATTCCAGCCGACAGCACCGTTTTCACCATCGGCGAAAAGCAGAGTATTGAATTCAAGTGGTACTATTACGATTCCGACGACAATGACGAAATCACCAGCTACCTCACCTTAGACAACGAGGTCTATACCCTGGGTTCCCTGAGTTCCATCGTCCAGTCCGGATTTTCAGCGGGCGAACACAGTTTTTCCATTACAGTCGTAGATAAGAACGGAGACAAGGCATCTTCCAAGATGCGAGTTTTCTTCGTTGAAAGACCTGGTGAGGATTCCAAATGATTCGTTATCTCCAGGCCCTCATAATCACACTGCTCGTAATTGGACTGAACGGCTGTACCGATTCGGACAAGTACGTCTTTGAACCAGACGGTCTCAAGGACATCGCCGTAGAGGCCTACATTACCCGATCCTTCGAGCAGGAATCCGAAAGAACCAAACTGGACACCATCGTTCCCGGGGATTCCATCATCTTCCTTACCGCCATTTATCCGTCCAAGTCCATTCGACTGCAACGATACTACTGGAACATGGACGGAAAATTCTTCGCAAACGAATTCAGTTTCAAGAATACGGTTAACGAGTCCGGAACCCATGTTATCACCTTCATCCTGATAGATTATTTCGGCGATCAAATTACCGACTCCGTCATTCTATTTGTAGGTAACCCTCCCACACTCCCTTCAGAAGACTTTTTCCCTAGGGATAATTCCCAAGGAATCAACCCCACAAGCCCCATCAGTTTCTCCTGGGATTGCCCTCAGAAGGATTCTCTCTGGCAGGTTGCATACCACTTCACCCTGACGAATGCCGGAGATCATGAGCTGCTGGTAGACACGCTCCTTACGGAGCCCTACTTTACCTACTACGCAGGACTGCAGTCCCAAGGAAAGTACGAATGGAGCGTTTCAGCCATCAACGAACTGAACATGGTATCCAGAGAGGACATCCACGCAACGTTCTATACCGAGGGTAGCAATACCCAAGGGGCAGTTACAGGAGACGTCACCTTCAGTCTCACCTCGCCAACCAACGTGGTGGACTTTGTCCTGCAAAATACGATAGACTCCACCTTCTACACCATCGAGGACTACACTCTTACTGATGAGGGATCGTTCTTCCTTAGGTCCATTCCCGAAGGAACTTACTCCATCACTTGTTCCAACGATTCCTTCCCGGACTTCAAGACTGGTACGTTTGAAATTGACATCAATTCTCAGAACATTACAGACTTGTCCTTCATCCTGATAGATTCTATCAGCCCTCACATTTCCCACGTAGATGGAAAGGACACCCTGAACGCTGCAGACACCCTAAAGTTCTATGTCGCCGATGGCGGTGGCCCTCTGAAGCTAGCCAGAATCACAGCCCAGCTGGAAGGCTCCTATCTCAGTGGACTTCAGTATCAGGACACCACCTTGATTGTCCCCCTTTCTCTGGATAATTCCTGGTCCTACAAGCTATTGAAAATTACCGCCCAAGATGACAGCGGCAATAGGGGAACCTCTACATTCTGGATTCGTCCCACCTCTACCTTCAAAGAGGTTTACTATGACTAGACGACTCCTGCGTATGGTTTTTACTCTCGGGCTATTCCTCCTGACTTCCGCACTTTCCTCCTGCGGAGAAAACTTCTACAACGACAAGCAACCTGTTACCTTGAGCCAAAGCGTCTACATGCTTCCGGATGGTTATAACGGTAGCATTGATCATTCGGGTATTTATCCCATTCAAGGCGCCTCCGTCGAAAAGGGTCAAAGTGTCCGTTTTATGGCGGTCCATTCCCTCAACGGCGAGAATCTAACCTCCGATGATGCGGCCAACATTTACAAGAGTATTCTGTGGGAAATTGACGGGGAATACTTCAACCTAAGTTCATTCCGCTACACCTTCAAGAGGGCTGGTACCATCGAAGGAAAACTCTACACAATAGATGAATACGACGACATTTTGGTGAACAATTTTTCCATCCGAGTAAACACTCCGGAAGAATTCACCCTAGACTACCCTTATGATGGATACAACCTAGCCGAGCCATCCAAAGCAACAGACCTTCCCTTCCGATGGACCCTTACGGGAATAGACGAATGGGAAGACTCAGAATGTGAAGTTTTTCTCAGCACCCAGCCAGAATCTCTATACGTTTCCAGAATTGGCACCATGGATTGTCTGGAAAATGCAAACCTCTGGGGTCCCATTGTAGGTGATTCTGCGATGCTCTATAAGATGGGCATCGATCTCCGTAAGGAATCGTTCACCTTCTATTGGACAGTCAAGTACACCATCATCTCCGACGGAGATCGCCGAACCCCCGCCTATTCACCAGTCTACCACTTCACTACGAAGTATCTCAACGACAGCCTTTCCACACTTCGAGTTCCCATTTACTACAAGAACTTTGGATTGGAAGACATTTCGGAGCCCTTCAAGACGATTGCTTATGTGGTAAGTGCCTCTGGAGACACTTTAAAAACCTATACCGGAACTCAGCCCCAGCAGGAAATTCTCTATAACCTGCCGCCACAAAATGGTGTCAAGATATACTTCAAAGAGTTGTCCAAAAAAGATTACAAGGCAGACCCCATCCAGGTAGACTTGCTCCCGGGAGCCGTGGTTGAAACAGACCCCGTTTACTTCGTAGACCAGGTTCCTCCGCAGGTAGCCCCTGTTCGAACAACCTTTAGCAGATCGTCAGATATTGAATTTTACTTCTATGACGACGGTTCGGGAATTCAACCCGGAACTATGCAACTGAATATCAATGACATACCCTTACTCTCAGAATGGAGCGATTCTTTACTGATTGCAGGTAGCTACACCTGCGGAAGCCAATGCTACATTACCATCAAGGGAAATGACTTCGCAGGGAATATACTGCCCGAAACCAACTGGTACATGTCCTTAAATAAGGATAACAACCTATACACGCTGGAGAGGATTCCATGAAAAAGTTAATCCTTCTCTTGCTCCTATTGATTTCCTTGGGCTATAGCCAGACCAAGTACCTCCACATTTCCACTATTCCCGCCAAGGCAGATATTTTCGTAGGGAACAGGGCTCCGGATTACAGCAAATTTCCGGATCACACCAGTCCCGCGTTCATCCCGGTGGAAGCAGGCGAAGGGCAGGTACTCGTGGCCATTTTCCATCCGGAATTTGCAGACACCCTCATCAATGTCAATCTGTCCGACAAGGACACCTCCTACTTGATTGTATCCCTCAAGCCAACTTACGACGACCGTCAAGTCAGGCGCCAGCAAAAGATTGTAGCCAAGCGAAACCATCGCTCCATAGGAAGGAACATCATGTGGTCCTCCCTCGTGCCCCTTGCGGTGGCTGCCGCCAGCACAGGTATTACCTTATACGAAATCAACCAGGCGGAAAACGCCAAGAAAACTCTTGACAACAGCGCCATCGCATCGGGCGAAAAATACTCCGATGCCAAACAGGATTTCAAGGACGCAAGGTCCAAAGCCAAAACTGCGAAGAAAGTGTCCATCGGTTCCGCCATAGGCGCCGCAGCCCTTCTGACAGCAGGTTTCATCATTTCATTCTAGGTCGGCCATGAACAAGTTCTTCTTATCTATACTCCTTCTTGTTACCGCCTTCTTGTACGCCCAGGAAGTTCCCGGCGTTCGTGCCAATGTGGAACTGGTCAACGGCGCCAAGCAAAACGCCATGTTCCTCGGCGTCCATCAGGATACCGTAAGCCTTGGAGGCATCATCCAGGGAAAGTTCACTGTCGTAAAAATCCTGAAGAACCGCTTCAAGAGTATTGAGGACGAACAGGGGAACGATCTGCTCAACACCGCACAGAATTCCGAACCCGTCCCCGCACAGAATGATTCCGCGGCCACGTCTGAACAGGAAGATTCTTCCGCCATCCAGACTTCACAGAACGCCTATTCCGATTCCTACCAGTTCCTTTCCTCTGTTGAAGGCAAGCACGTTTTTGTCGCATTGGAAAGACGTTCCATCGACTCTGTTTTAGCAGACCAGTTAAATCACTTAACGATTCGTCTCCTGCAGGAAAAGGGGACACCCGTCATCATCGCCAAGCGCACGGATTTTGGATACTGTAGGGAACAGGGCTGTATCCGTGATTCCCTCTTCCATTATGGTGCAGCATCTGTATTCCAGGGAAGTATTACCGCAGCCAAGGCCCAGGATTCCTTAACCATTCAGGTTTCCCACACAATCTTTAACCGCGAAGTCAATCCCACGGACAGCGCCTCGACGCCGGCAGATACCGTACACACCGCCAAGATGACTCTCTCTACATTCACCGCCATCAACGACGCTATCGAGAAGAACAGGCTCAGTCAGTTCCTTGCCAAACTCCAGGGCATCCAGGTCAAGAACAATAACGAGAAGTCGAAGAACTACATCCACGTAGAATCCAATCCGGATGGCGCCACCCTGGAAGTAGCGGGACACGACGCCATCTGCAAGACGCCCTGTACCTTCGCCACTCTAGACACAGGCAAGGTACTCATTTACGCACACTGGAGTGTGGATAGGCATATCTGGGCAGCCAAGAGTAACGTAAGGATTATTCCAGGAGACACCAGCAAGGTCGCCCTGAAACTAGCCAAGGCAAAGCCCGAACTTTTCATCACTTCCGTTCCCGAAGGTGTGGAAATCTTTGCAGGATCCACCCCCATTACCAAGAACTCAAGGGCCGTAGGAAAAACGCCCAGCAAGTTCACCCTCTACGAGCCGGGCATTTCCACCGTACAGTTCCGCAAGGAAGGCTTCCGCGACACCACTATTTCCATTTACGCAGCCCCTATGGAACGGACCTCCGTGGAAGTCCAAATGACGCCCATCAACGACCCCACGGAGCTCATCAATCAGCAAGAATGGATCAAGGAAAAGAAGAAAATCTTTGTAGGGAAAACCCTTATGGGATCCTCCATCGCTCCGGTCCTGATTGGAGCCCTATTCTCCTACCTGGCCTATCAGGACTATGATGACGCAGGCTACGTCAAAGACGAATTGAGCAGATCCGCCACCACCAATGGAGAAAACTTCCAGAAATTGGTGAAAAAGAACCATGATTTGGTGGATGACGGCGACAAGAAAATGGTCATTGGAGGCTCCCTCCTAGGGTTAGGTGCCGCCATGTTTGCCATTGGATTCGCACTTTCCTTCTAAAAGAAGCCAAAAAGACCCAATATTTTCATTTTTTATTTTCACCCAATCAAGAGATAAGTTAAATTTAGACCGATGCGTAGAATATTTTTAACATTGTCCGCTTTGGCAACAGCTCTTTATGCAGCCGACTTTGAACGTTCAAATTGGCATACTCAGCTGTACTTACAAGGTGAACCCGCTTTCCTGAACTTCCAGGGTGATAACGACCTCCTGGACGATGGAATCGACACCGACGTCTTTACTGTTCCTGTTTCCGCAGGTTTCCTCTGGTCTCCGCTGATTACTCCGTTCTGGAAAGCGGATATTCCGTTTACCCTCTGGCTGGGCCTTGAGGTCAACTCCTTCCAGATGGGCACCATCGAGGATAGCCCCAAGTACACCGTTAAGGCTAACGGCGAGGACCGTCCGGGCGAACAGAACGACCGTGAACTGTCTTTCATGACCTATGCCCCCTCCGTCTTGGCAGGTTTCACTGTGAACCTGGCTGGCGACCTTGATCTTAGAGTCCTGGGTGGCTTTGGTTTCCACTTCTTCTCTTTCTATGACGACTATAGCGGTAATACCACTTCGTACACCGACTACGTCAATACCGCATTTGTATCCGGCGCTTTGGAATATCGCATCACCGAAGTGTTCCAGGACGTAGACCTGAAGATCGGCATCAACGTTCGTAAGGAATTCCTGGCATACGAAGATATTAAGGCACGTAAGCAAGACCACGACGCTAGCCCCTCTCCCTACTCCAACCTGTTCTTCGACAAGATCGAATACAAGTGGCCCGTACGAGTGGGTCTGGAACTGTCTCTGGACTTCGGCCGTGAAAGCCGTCGTGACCGCAAGATGCGTTACAAGCTCCATGACCGCGATGACGTCCTGCGCAAAAATAGCGAAGTCAAGGACACCATCACTGAATGGGACTGCATGGCTATCGAACGCGACTACCGCTTCTATCTGGACGATGACGGCAAGCTGCCCGACATGAGCGAAGCTTACACCAAGACTCAGTTCGCTGACGTGCTGGAAAGCTACCTGGCCTTCTGCCACCCCGCAGACTTGGCCACCAAGGAACAGCTCTATGCAACCTTGGATAGCGGCAAGATCGAAATCCAGGCTTACCAGGTCCGTCAGGAAGATTCTCGTTTCGACCAGGTCATGGCATCCAACGACCCCGAAATGCTCCAGATGTTCCTGGAATACTATCCGGACTCTCCCCGCAGGGCCGAAGTGGAAGCAAAGCTTAACGGTCTGGGCGACTACGATAAGTTCCGCGCCATCCAGGCACAGAACACCTTCAAGGCATACCTGGCTTACCTGAGCGACAATCCTAACGGAGCCTTCCGTGACGAAGCTGAAACCGGCATCTTTGAACTGGTGAAGGCTAGCGGCCGCAAGAAGGACTACGAAATCTACCTGAAGCGTTTCCCCAACGGTAAGTACATCTACGAAGCAAGACAGGCTCTCAAGATGAACACCAACGAAGAACAGTCCATGATTGAATATCAGACTGACGCTTCCAACACCAACGTCGCACCGGAACACCAGACTAGCGAACCCGAACCGGCACCCGCAGAAGAACCTGCAACTTCCGGCTACACGGCTCCTGCTGGTTACAACGTCCCCACCACCTCCTTCGACGATGACGAAGAAGACGATGATGAGGAAGAAGTTGAAGAAGCTCCCGCACCGAAGCCCAAGGCAAAGGCAAAGGCAGCTAAGAAACCCGCTAAGAAGAAGGCTGCAAAGAAGCCTGCTAAGGGCAAGAAGAAAAAGTAACTTCTACTAAATATTAAAAAGCGAGGCTCAAGAGAGTCTCGCTTTTTTGTTACAAGCTAATACCCTATTTTCTATATTTGCTCTCATTATGAAGAACAAGAACTTTTTGTTGATTTGCTCCCTTACAGTCCTTATGCTCACTGCAAACCTGATGGCTGCAGATACTACCGCAGTAAGCCAGGTGGCCGCAGAAGCGACCGCAAGCACCGGCATTTACAACCAAATTATTGACTGGTACAACGAACATCTCAACTACGGAACCATCACCCTGCTGATGGCCATCGAAAGTTCCTTCGTGCCGTTCCCTTCCGAACTGGTTGTTCCTCCTGCAGCATACAAGGCCTTGCAGCCCAGCTCCGAACTGAACATCGTGCTGATCGTGCTGTTCGCAACCATCGGTGCTTTGATCGGCGCTTACATCAACTACTACCTGGCTAAATTCCTGGGCCGTCCGATTATCTATAAGTTCGCCGACAGCCGCCTGGGTCACTTTCTCCTGCTGGACACCTCCAAGGTGGAAAAAGCCGAAAAGTATTTCCGCGATCATGGTGTTATCTCCACCTTCGTTGGCCGCCTGATCACCGTCATCCGCCAGCTGATTTCCATTCCCGCAGGCCTCGCCGGAATGAAGCTGTTGCCATTTACTTTGTTTACATTCCTGGGCGCCGCCATCTGGAATACCGTCCTTGCAGTTCTCGGCTATATGGCACACGGCCAGAAGGATATCATCGAGAAGTACAATTCTGAATTGGCAATGGCCCTGGTTGGATTCGGCGTGCTGTTCATCGGCTTCATGGTCTGGCAGGGAATCAAGCCCCAGAAGAAAACCATACAGGACAAGGACTAGCTCCAAGTGAATCTGCCTAGTTTCTTCATCACCACATCTGCCATAGCGGTCCTAGCGATGTTCGCCGCCTGCTCGTCAGATAACGGTGGAGAGGCGAAAGACGAACCCGCAAAGGACGGACCTGAACAAGACCCGTCCCAAGAGGATCGCAAGGAAGAACACGAGTACATCGAGGACAGGCTTCTTAGGGAGTTCATCCCGCCCAACAAATCCCGCTGGTACGAATACGACGAAAGGACTGTCAGAGTCTTTGGCGCAGGCTGCACAGACGCCTACTGCCATCACTACGTCATCCACACGGATTCAAATCGCCGTATCATCGACTGCATCTATTCCAACGATTACTACTGCAGGGATTTCATCAAGGAAGACGGAACCTTCACGGACTTGCGGACCATCAAAGTATACGGTTGCGATAGCATCGAACCCATCGAGGGGCTAGATCCATACAAGATTACCCACATCTACGATGAAGACGGAAATGTCATCGGCCATGACACCGAGAGCATAGAACTCTTCAACGCCCGCGACCGCTTTAAAATTTAAGCAGGCACCCCGCCAACAAGAACATCGAGAATCTTTGAGTAGGGAGCACCGCTCCCACTCAAACGAGCAGGGCAAGGCAAACAAGTGCAAGGCACTTGTGAAGCCGCAGCAATGCGACGGGGGTTCCAAGGTAAATGAACACTTAGGGCTTTAGCCCTTAGTGAGAATTATCCACTTTGTGGACGTGTAGCATCCCCTTGCATCTTAACATTTCCAGAAGTTTCTATTCCAGCGAAAATTTGAGTAGGGAGCTCCGCTCCCACTCAACGAGCAGGGCAAGGCAAACAAGTGCAAGGCACTTGTGAAGCCGCCGCAATGCGATGGGGGTTCCAAGGGGGCAAAGCCCCCTTGCATCTAGAAGTCACAGTTTTCTATGCAGCGGTTCCGCTCGAACTTGGCCTCAAAGATTTTGAGGCCCTTCTTATACCTACGGTAAGACCCATGGCGGAGCCCGCGTTCGAAGGTCATTTCCTCCGACACCGCCCCATTCTCGTCATAGACCTTGGCAACCCCATGCACCTGCCCCATGACGTAAGGGATCTGACGTTGCAGCTTTCCCTTATCGCTGAATTCCTCACTCATGCCATGCTGCATTCCAGCCCGATAAACCTCGGACTTTTTCTTCTTGCCGTTTTCAAAGAAAACCGTGCTTATACCTTCTTCGGTGTCATTTCTATAGCCGATGGCCTGCCACAGATTTCCATTTTCAAAGTAGCTACGGAACACCCCGTCCAACACACCGTTGACGTAGGGAGCCTCCACCGCCACCTTTCCGTTGGGATGGTAGGTAACGGACTTTCCATGACGCACGTCAGTGCCTTTCTGGACGGTGTATACGCGAGCCACAGATCCATCGGGGAAAAGGGTCTTGACCGTGTCCAGAGGGACATCCTGTGCCGTTGCGAAAGTCACACCGATTAATAGAGCGCAAAAAAAGGTTTTCATTTGCTTAAAATGTAGCTAAAACCGCTATAATAATGTATTTTGCGATGGATTATGCATATTACTTTTTTGAACCCTCCGTTCCACCCCATGTTCAGCCGCGAATCTCGCAGCCCCTGTGTAACGAAGTCTAGTACCCTTTATTGGCCCATGTTCTTAAGCTATGCCGCAGGCGTCTGTGAAGCCGACGGCAACGAAATTCAGCTCATCGATAGCCCCGCTATGGAACTGGACCTCCCCCAGACCTTGGAAGGCATGAAAAAGTTCGGTCCCGAACTTGTAATCTGCAGTACAAGTACCCCCAGCATTATTAACGACCTTAAGGTAGTCAAGGCCATCAAGGAAGCCATGCCCAATGTGAAGGTAGCCATCATGGGTACCCACGCCACAGCAGAGCCCCTGGAATCCATGGAAATGGAACCGTCCCTGGACTACGTGATTATCGGCGAAGCGGACTACACCAGCCGCAACCTGGCCCGCGCCCTCCGTGGCGACGAAGGTGCTGCCGCTATCGGTCAGTTCCCCGGTCTCGCCTACCGCACTGCGGAAGGCAAGGTGGACTTCCAGCCCGAAGGTCCCAAGATCGAGAATCTTAATGAAATTCCCTGGGTCTCCAAGGTTTACCGCAAGCATCTCTACAGCTGCTACAAGAAGTATTTCTATGGCGCCAACCTGAACCCGCTGATTGTGATTTTGAGCGGTCGCGGCTGCCCCAACCACTGCAGCTATTGCGTCATTCCTCAGACCTTGAACGGTCACAAGTTCCGCCGTCGCGATCCGAAGGACGTGGTGGACGAACTGCAGTACATCAAGGAAAACTTCGAGGACCTGGGCGAAGTCTTCTTCGAAGACGACACCTTTACCGCAAGTCACGAACACGTTCGTCAAATCTGTAACTTGATTCTGGAACGTGGCCTCAAGATTACCTGGAGCTGCAACGCCCGCGCAGACGTTCCTCTGGACCTTCTGAAGTTGATGAAGAAGGCAGGCGGCCGCGAAATGTGCGTTGGCTTTGAAAGCGCTTCCCCGGAAGTTCTGGAAAAGATCCACAAGGGTATCAAGAACACGGACAAGGCCGTGGAATTCACTAAGAACGCCCGTAAGGCAGGTCTCCTGGTTCACGGTTGCTTCATGGTGGGTAACCCCGGCGACACTCCCGAAACTCTGCGCATGACTTTGGATTACGCCAAGCAGCTGAATCCCAACACGGCTCAGTTCTACCCCATCATGGCATATCCCGGTACCGAAGCTTACAAGGAAGCTCTGGAATCCGGCGCCCTGAAGTCTCGCGATTACAACCAGTGGCTGGACAAGGACGGCTTCCACCGTACGACCATCCAGCGTGGCGAACTGACTAGCCAGGCTCTGGTGGACTTCTGCGACAAGGCTCGTCGTGAGTTCTACCTCCGCCCCAGCTACATCATCCGTCAGGGTATTATGTCCATCAAGAATCCTCGTGAACGCTACCGTGTGTTCCGCGGTTTCAAGACTCTGGTGAAGCACCTGTTCCGCAAGCACGGCGAACTGGCTCCTGTAGCAAGACAAGCCCCCACTAATAAGTTGTAGAGGAAAACCCACTGGTTTTCCTCTAGACTCCTTTCCGGTTTGCTGGAGAGATTTTCAAAACAAATAGTCAGACCATCAAGGTCTGACTTTTTGTTTTTCATGTATAATCCATATAAAAAGGAGCCCGCGGTGCGGACTCCTTCTTTAAACCACTTGGTAATCGCAATTACTTAGCTACTGCGGCGAAAGCCTTATCAAGCTTAGCCATAGCTTCGTCAACTTCAGCGGCGCTGACGTTGAGGCAAGGCAGCATACGGAGCACGTTACCCTTAGCAGAAAGAACCATCAGCTTTTCTGCGCGAGCGGCTGCAACCACGTTGCCTACCGGCATTGCATCGTCCAGAGCAACGCCTACGATGAGGCCTTCGCCGCGGATTTCCTTGATGAAGCTGTACTTGGCCTTAAGAGCTGCAAGAGCGGTACGGATCTGTGCGCCCCTTTCGGCAACGTTCTTCAGGAGAGCGGGTTCAGAAACCTGATTGACAACTGCGAGACCCGCAGCGCAAGCGATGGGATTGCCACCGAAAGTAGTGCCGTGGTCGCCAGCCTTCAGCTGGTCAGCAATGTACTGACGGAGCAATACGCCACCCAGCGGGAGGCCGCCACCGATGCCCTTAGCCATAGTTACCAGATCCGGCTTGAGGCCATACTTTTCAAAGCCGAAGAAAGTTCCCAGACGGCCGCAACCAGCCTGAACTTCGTCGACAATCACCAGCACACCGAATTCCTTCTGGAGGCTGTTGATGGTTTCAACCATTTCTGCAGACAAAGTCATGACGCCGCCTTCGGCTGCCAGAGATTCCAGCATGATGGCGCAGGTGTCCTTGTTGACTTCAGCCTTCAATGCAGCGCAGTCATTCCAAGTCACATGAACGAAGTCGCCCGGCATGTTGCCGAAACCCTGACGCAGAGCCGGCTGACCGGTTGCAGAAAGAGCAGCGAAAGTTCTGCCGTGGAAACTGTTGACGAAAGTGATGATCTTCTGCCTGTTGGCTTCACCCTTGCGATCGAAATACTTACGTGCAAACTTGATGGCACCTTCGTTAGCTTCGGTACCGGAGTTGCAGAAGAAAGCCTTGTCGAAGCCAGTGATTTCCAAAAGCTTCTTGCCCAGTTCAACCTGGGGCATATTCACGTAAAGGTTGGAGATGTGGTTGAAGCTATCCATCTGCTTTACCACAGCTTCCTTGATGGCCTTGTTCTGATGACCCAGAGCGTTCACAGCAATACCTGCAACGAAGTCCAGATACTTGTCGCCCTTGGAGTCAAAGAGGTAAGAGCCTTCACCCTTTACAATTTCAATGTCAGCCTTGCCATACAGCGGGGCAATGACGTTCTTATCTTGATCAATAAAAGACATTTTTAATTCCTTCTAGATCCCTCGACTTCGCGCCCTTGGCGCTTCGCTCGGGATGACATTTAGTGGTTGCGAACTAGCGCTGAATAGTGCCGTAGTTATGTTCGCCGTTGATCTGCTTGATGAAGGATTCCGCATCCTTCCAGCCTACGATATGAATGCTCTTGAGGCCTCGTCGGATAGACTTAAAGCTTTCGCGGACCTTGGGAATCATACCACCGCTAATAACGCCATCCTCAATGAGCTTTTCGGCATCGCTTTCAGAAAGTTCGGGGATCACCTTCTTTTCGCCATCCAGAACGCCCGGAACATCACTTACCAGCACAAACTGATCAGCCTGAAGTGCCACAGCCAGTTCGCTTGCGGCAGTGTCTGCATTCACGTTCCAGCTCACGTTGTTGCCATTTTCGTCGGGACCGATAGAAATGGGGCTCACCACAGGAACAATGCCTGCGGACCACAGGGCGTCCACAATCTTGGTATTAACCTTCTTGACTTCGCCCACCAGACCAAGATCAACCTTGCCCTGTTTCTTTTCAACTTCGAAAAGCTTGGCATCTACAC
This sequence comes from Fibrobacter sp. UWEL, assembly GCF_900142535.1. NCBI lineage: Bacteria > Pseudomonadati > Fibrobacterota > Fibrobacteria > Fibrobacterales > Fibrobacteraceae > Fibrobacter > Fibrobacter sp. UWEL. The sequence goes on along the minus strand of NZ_FRBE01000003.1, from coordinate 11,005 downwards.
CAGAAATACCCACGGCATCGCAGCCGTTGCTTTCCAGCATGCGAACAAGTTTCTTGTTCACGTGACCAGACAGGGTCATTTCAACCATCTTCATAATGCCGGGTGTAGTTACTCGGAGGCCATCAATAAAAGTGGGCTGTTCTCGCAGCAAGGCGATGTTTTCGTTAATGTCCTTGCCACCACCGTGTACAACGGCGACCTGGCAGCCCATAGCCGGAAGCTTGGATACTGCTGCCACAAAATCGGCCAACTTTGCTTCGTCAATAGCCAAGCTGCCACCAATTTTTACGACCACTTTTTTCATTTTTTGTGATGTCCTCACTAGGTTGAGTTTTACATGTTAGGTTGGACAAAAATTTAGAAAAACATTGCCATCCCTCAATGCATTTTTTTGTTATATTTATCCCAGACACAAACATTAACAACCCCTAAAGAGGTATAATATGGCTATTACTAAGGTTTGGCTGGACGAATCTAGCGACGAATGCGTTTCCTGCGGTGCTTGCGAAGCTACTTGCGACGCAGTTTTCACTGTTCCCGAAAAGATGCAGGTTAAGGCTGACGCTGATCTCGCTGCTAACGAAGACGCTATCAAGGACGCAGCTGCAGGCTGCCCCGCTGGCGTGATTAAGTTCGAAGAAGCTTAATGAGATGCAAAGGAGGGCTTAGCGCCCTCCTCTGGACTCCTCCTCCGCTCAGGAGGAGGCTTTTTTATTTGAGATGCATGGGAGGGCTTAGCGCCCTCCTCTGGACTCCTCCTCCGCTCAGGAGGAGGCTTTTTTATTTGAGATGCATGGGAGGGTTATGCACCCTCCCCTGGACCACTCCCCTTCGCGGGAGGTCGCAGACTCCTCCCCCACTCGGGGAGGTTCTTTTTTTATCGAAGCTTAATGAGATGCAAAGGAGGGCTTGGCGCCCTCCTCTGGATTCCTCTCCCACTCGGGGGAGGCTTTTTTTATTTCATCTTTTGGTATTGTTCCTTGATCCACTGGGGATCGCGGGCGATGTTTTCGATGCGGATTTCGTCCAGGGCGCCATTCCAGGTTTCGGCGTCAATTTCGTTACCGCCAATGCGGAGCGGCACCTTGCGGTCCAATTCATTGGGAACGAATTCCTGAGCGGTCACTTCGTTTCCTTCAGCATCCGTCATGGTCACCACTTCGCCATTCACGTACATACTGACCATGCCATCCTTAGAAACAAGCACTAGGTTCGCCCACTCTCCAACAGGAACGATGGAGGCATCACCGAAGGCAAATCCCTCGGGATAGGCGGGCTGGCTTTTCAGCACGACGAATTCCTCGTTGTTGCCTTCGAAGTGCCACTGGAATCTGGAGGTGGAATCGCTCCAGTATGCCCGCTGGGAGGCAAGAATCTGGTGTTCTCCGTTAGGTCCATTCCACTTGGTCCACAGCGAGATGGTAAAGTCACCCGCACTTGGGTCCAGAGTATCAAGGTCAATAAACTGCCCCTGTTTCAGCAGGATGGCCTTGCCGGAAATGCCGTCCACGTATTCTACTTCCGTTGCTTCGGTAGTATCGTTATCGAATACCTTTTCGGAACCATCCATAGCTAGATAGGCAACCAGATTTGCATCATCGGCAGCGGTGGTATCGACGGGGCCCAGAATGAGGATTCCGTCATAACCGTCTTCGCGGTAGTATTCCATACGGGCTACTGCAAACCAGCTGCTATCCTGCGCCATGAAGTCCATCTTGGGCAGCACATAAATGCTCTTGTTGCCTTCAGTCTTAAATTGGATGCGAGCCTTCAGGCGGTCTCCTTCAGAAGATCCATCCAGAGTATCCGCATAGGTAATCACGATATCGCCCCGCGGCATATCGTAGAAGATGAAGTAGCCGTCACCATCCAGAGATGTAGTCACGTCGCTACCCACAATACGGACTGTACCCGTACGGCGTGTAGCGATCTGTCCGGAATAAGCCCTGCGGGGGCCCACGGTAATGGAGCCCGCATCGTCGGAAGATGCCAGAACCATACCGCAGTCTTCACCAGCGGAAGCGAACAGCATGTAGTCAGCGGTGCTGTCCACCTTCAGTTCGTACTTGCCGTTTTCATCGGAGAACGTTTCTACAGAATCCTTGATGGAAGCCTGCGTCCAGCTGTCATAATAGGCAACCACGCGAGCGCCCTTGACCGGCGCGCCGTCCACATCCAGCACAACACCGGAGGCAATGGAATTTCCAATATCCGTGACGCCGCCTGCAGTAGGCCCAACGTCATTCGCCCCGCCATCGGAGCAGGCCACTAAAGCGGAAGTAAAAACACTGGCGGTCAGCACCAGAAGCCCATAAAACCTATGGTTCAAATTCAGCATTTTCATCCTTTTGCCTCCTTGACCTTTTTGCTCATGGGGAAAGCCACCACCATCATCTCGTAAACGCGTTCCACTTCGGTGTCGTTGGCGGCTCGGGAAATAATCTTCTTGCGGGCCTCCTCCAGCACCTCTACCGCATAATTATAAGAACTTTCGCTCATGGCAAGGGTGGTAAAGGCAGCAAAGCGCTCATCCTTGGGCTTTGACTCCACGGCGCCAATGGCGTGCTGAATGTATTCGCGACGAATTTTGCGCAGGGCCATGGGAGGAATGCGGGAGGCGTCCAACATCTGGGCGCTTTCTTCGTACCGGACAGAGCCATCGTCCTGGGGAACTTCCTGGAGCAAGCCCCATTCCAGCAGGCACTTGACGCCATCGCGGGCCTCGTCGGTAGTAATCTGGGGTTCCACCAGGCGGGCAAGTTTCATGTAGTCGCCATTCCAGTCGGAGCTAACCGCCAGTTCGCGCAGGATCGGGTAATACCACTGGCTGAAATACGCCTGCTCTCGGGTAGTGACGTGAGTAAATTCAATCTGCTTACGAATCTGCTGGATCTGCTCCCAGGCAGACTCACGTTCGTTCACCTGATCCGCCTGGTTGTACTGCACCAGAGCCTCGAAGTAGGACTTCTGCAGCGGCTCGAAATCCATGGCCTTGGCCAGCTTTTCGATGGATTTGTGGGTCAGGTTGAATCGACCGCGGATCACATTCAGACAATAGGAACTACTGCTGAATCCCGCTTTGGCAGCAAAGAAACGATGGGAGAAAACGGCGCGCATTTTCTTCTGCTCTTCAAAATAATCCTGCATGAATTTTCTGAAGTCATCGTAGTCAAACAAATGTTCCAGTGCAATACTCATAACCCCAAAATAAATAATTCTTACACACTTAACAATAGTTTTAATAGAATTTTACCAACGAATACTAAAGCAAGTGATGAAAATTACACATAATATTTACACACTTCGCCATAAAAGTCCCGTTTTTTTCGCAAAAAAAAAGAACCTGAGGGTTAACTCAGGTTCTTTTTGGTTCCTTCGCTGCGCTCAGGAATTACTTAAGGCCGCGAAGAGCATTCTTAAGAAGGGAATTCATCTTGGCGGGCTGAGCATTGCCGGGCTTCTTCTGCTGGCCATTGCTCTTGCCTGCAATCTGAGCCTTCAAATCGGCGATGGTTGCATGGCCCTGGATGCCACCCTGGGGGCGACCATTGCGATTGTCACGACCACCGAAGTTGCCATGACCGCCCTGACCGCGGGGACCGCCAACACGCTGGCCGCGAGGACCATTAGCGCCTGCACCAGCAACGCCATCCACCTGTTCCGTCTTCATGGACAGGCTAATGCGCTTCAGCTTGGCATCAACAGCAACCACACGGACCTTCACCACGTCACCGACGGTAAGAACGGTCTTTGCGTCTTCCACGAACTTGTCGCTGATTTCAGAAACGTGTACGAGACCATCCTGATGAACGCCGATGTCCACGAAGGCACCGAAGTTAGCCACGTTGGTCACCACGCCTTCCATCCAGCTACCGGTAATGAGGTCGTTGATTTCCTTGATCTTGTCGTCAAACTTTGCGTAACGGAATTCCTTACGGGGGTCACGGCTGGGCTTGTTCAATTCCTTCAGGATGTCGTTCAAGGTTTCCTTACCCACGCTATCGGAGAGGAATTCTTCAAGATTAATGCCCTTGACCACTTCGGCGTTACCCACCATTTCCTTCACAGGTACGCCCACCTTTTCGGCCATCTTTTCGATGAGTGCGTAGTTTTCGGGATGGACTGCAGAGTCATCCAGCGGGTTTTCAGCGCCCGGGATACGCATAAAGCCAGCGGCCTGTTCGAAAGCCTTGGGACCGAAGCCCTTCACCTTCTTCAAGTCTTCGCGGCTGCCATAGGCACCGTTTTCGTCACGATACTTGACGATAGCTTCGGAAAGAGTATTGCTGAGGCCTGCAACATGAGACAGGAGCGGAGCAGAAGCGCTGTTCACGTCCACGCCCACCATATTCACGCAAGATTCCACCACTTCGTCCAGACGCTTCTTCAGTTCACGCTGGTTCACGTCGTGCTGGTACTGACCCACGCCAATGGACTGCGGGTCAACCTTAACCAGTTCAGCCAGCGGGTCCTGCAAGCGACGGCCGATGGAGATAGCACCACGGGTCGTAACGTCTTCCTTGGGGAATTCCTGGATAGCGATCATGCTTGCGCTATAGACGGAAGCACCAGCTTCGGACACGATGACGCGGGGCGGAACCTTGCCCTTGAACTTTGCAGCCATTTCGGCGCAGAAAGCATCCGTTTCGCGGCTAGCGGTACCGTTACCGATAGCGATGAGATCCACCTTATACTTGTCGATGAGTCCCATGAGATAAACAGCGGAACCAGCCTTGTCGTTCCAGGGTTCATGAGGCTTGATAATGCCGTGATCCATGAACTTGCCGTTTTCGTCCAGCACTGCAACCTTACAGCCAGTACGGAAACCCGGGTCCAGAGCAAGCACAGCCTTGTGGCCAGCGGGAGCGGCCAGCAGCACGTCCTGCAGGTTCTTGGAGAACACCTTGAAAGCTTCTTCTTCGGCAGCATCCTTCAGGAGCAGGCGAACTTCGCTTTCCATGCTGGGAGCAAGCAAGCGGTCCCAGGCATCCTGGCACATGGCTTCCAGATACGGGGTCCAAGTGGTCTGCCCCTTGATAATCTTGGACTTCAGGTAGCCCACCAGTTCTTCAGTGGGAACTTCGATGGAAAGGCGCAGCACCTTTTCCTTTTCGCCACGGCGGAGAGCCAGCATACGGTGGCTAGGAATCTTGGACACCTGTTCGCTATAATCGTAGTAGTCCTTGAACTTGGTTTCCTGACCTTCAAAATCTTTCTTGACCTTGGAGAACATCTTACCTTCACGTTCTACAGCGGCGCGGAGGTACTGACGGAATTCTGCATTGTCGGCCACTTCTTCGGCCAGAATGTCGCAAGCGCCCTTGAGAGCAGCCTTGGGATCTGCCAGGCCCTTTTCTTCGGACAGGTAAATGAGAGCGATCTGTTCGGCAGTGTTGCCCTGTTCTTCCTGAGCCCACATGAGGCGAGCCAGAGGTTCCAGGCCCAGTTCCTTAGCGATGGTTGCGCGGGTGCGCTTCTTGGGCTTGTAGGGAGCGTAAATATCTTCCAGCAGGGTCTTATCCTTACAGGACTCAATCTGAGCCTTCAGTTCCGGAGTCATCTTGCCCTGTTCTTCAATACTCTTCAGGATGGTTTCCTTACGGTCGGTCAGTTCCTGGAGGTAGTCGCGGCGATGGCTAATGTCGCGCAGTTCAATTTCGTTCAAAGTACCCGTCTGGTCCTTACGATAACGGGCAATAAAGGGGATGGTACCACCCTGGTCCATCAATTCCAGTGCCTTAGAGACACGCCACACTTCAAGGTTCAGTTCTTCAGCAATAATCGCAGAAAAATCCATAATTCTAATTCCAATCTATAGCCGGCAGTCCGGCTCGTTTTTGGTTGAGGGTCCCAAAGGCCCTGTTTGACTTAAGTATAGGGAATATAGCATAAAAGAATGTCACAGAAGTGTCAAAATACCCCCGGGCGCAAAAAAAGCCCCCGTGAGGGGACTTTTCCATTTTCTATTTCCGTTATTTTACAAACAGCAAGAATTAAGCGATGCGTTTCTTGTTCACATGAGCTTCCACTACGTTGATCACGTAGTCGCCCAGGTGTTCGCAAGCGTTCACCACATCCATGTAATGGACGGACATCTGGTAATCGTACTTCTTGTCGTTGATATCGGCAACGTTACGTTCCTTCAGGCCCTTGCGGTAGTTGTTGATTTCGTTTTCGATATTGCGAGAACGGTTGTAGTCTGCACCCGGCTTGCCTTCTTCCACTTCGATCATGTAGTCCAGAGCGGTGTTGCAAAGTTCCACCATATGGTTGATGTGACCATACTGTTCTTCGGTGAAGTCGTCCTTACTGCGGAACTTGTGGTTGATGGCGCGAGCCATGTTATAAACAGAGTCGCCGATACTTTCCATTTCGGAAATCTCGCGAAGCATAGACTGGATGGTGGACTTACTTTCGCTGGACAGGCGGCCTTCGCTGACCTTGTTCAGATACTTGGCGATTTCCACTTCCATGCTATCGCTAATACCTTCGTACTTTTCGATGCGGGTAAAGATCTTGTTGAACTCGTTTTCGTCCTTGGTGGTAAGCAGCTCAGGAACCATGTTGAACATCTTCTTGCAGCGTTCGCCGAAGAGCACGATTTCCTTGCGAGCTTCGAACAGGGAAAGTTCTGCAGTAGAAAGAATACCGCCGCTAATGAACTTGAGACGGAATTCGTCGTCTTCCTGCTTGTCCTTGATAATCTTGCAGATCACCTTTTCCATGGGCTTGATGAACCAGATGAGGATCAGCACGTTCACCACGTTGAACATGGTATGGAAGCCAGCCACGGCGAAGGTGACGCCATCCTGAGCAGCCTTGATTTCTTCGGGAGTAGAAGGCTTGAAGCTAGGATCGAAGCCCACCAGAGAGCAAACCATGTTGATGAAGGGATGGAACACGCACAGGACCCAAACCACGCCGAACATATTGAACAGCAAGTGAGCAAGTGCGGCGCGACGAGCCTGGGTAGAAGCACTCAAAGCCACCACGTTGGAAGTCACCGTAGTACCGATGTTCTCGCCCATCACCAGCGCGATGCCCTGGTAAATCTCTAGAGCGCCACTGGAGCAGAGTATCAAGGTGATTGCCATGACCGCGGCAGAAGACTGCACGCACATAGTCAGAATACCGCCGATCAAAAGGAACAGCAAGGTGCTAAAGAAGCCGAAGTTACCGCAGGCAGCAACGAAGTTCTGCACCGCAGGAATATCGCCCAGATGCATGGAACCGCCGGTGGTACGCAGGGTGGTAATGGCGAACAGCATGAATGCCAGACCGAACAGGAATTCGCTCAAGCTCTTGGTGCTGCTCTTCTTGGTGTAACTCAGGATGATGCCCAGCACGAAGCAGGGGTACACCAGGTAAAGCATGTCGAACTTGAAACCCAGCACCATGATCCATCCGGAGATGGTGGTACCGATGTTGGCGCCCATGATAATAGAAATGGCCTGCTTCAATGTGAGCAGACCAGCGTTAACGAAACTTACAGTAAGGACGGTAGTAGCGGTAGAAGACTGAATAGTCGCAGTCACGGCGGTACCAGTAGCCACACCCATTACACGGTGTTTAGTCATGGTACCGAGCATGGTACGGAGAGTGTTTCCGGTGAGCTTCTGAAGACCTTCAGACATAGTCTTCATACCGAACATCAGGAGTGCGAGGCAACCCAGGAGGGTCAGCACAGCCAATTTCATGTCCACAGCGGGCATATATTTTCCTTTTGGCCAACATTCATGGCCAGTTTAGCGCCGTTATCGGATCATCATCACTGCTTTTCAGCTAGTCCGGGCTCACAGCGTTTTTTGTTTCAATCAGTGTTTAAGAAAATATAGAAAAAGGCGAATAAAGCACAAGTGCTTGCACTTGTATTTTTGAGCCGCCCTATATGCGCTTGAAAAGCGCCATATAGAAATCGGGAAAAAAATCCGTAAAGGGGGAGTAAAATGCAACAAATAAAAAAACATCTCCCGAGACCCATCGGGAGATTGAATTGTACGAAATGTGAAAAAACGTACCGATTATTTCGAGCGGACCATGGCCACTGCCTGGGAGGCAATCCCTTCCCCGCGACCGGTAAAGCCCAACTTTTCAGTGGTGGTACCCTTGATGCCGATCTGCTTTACGTCCAGACCCAGCACTCGGGCGATATTAGCCTTCATCTGGTCCTTGTGGGGATTCACCTTCGGGCGTTCGCACATGACAATCGCGTCGATGTTGATGATGTCGTAGCCTTCCTTGGCGACCTCTTCGCCTACACGGCGAAGCAGCTCCAAGCTGTCGGCCCCCTTGAACGCAGGATCCGTATCCGGGAAGTAGGTGCCGATGTCGCCCAAACCAGCAGCGCCCAGCAGAGCATCACTAATGGCATGAAGCAGCACGTCCGCATCGCTATGACCCAGCAGGCCCTTTTCGTAAGGAATATCCACACCACCGATAATGCACTTGCGGCCTTCCACCAGCTTATGCACATCAAAACCAATACCAGAACGATAGATTTTGTCCATAGGGAACCTCTTTAATGACGTTACTCAAGTTCAATATTTTCGTAACAATCAATTCCACCTTCAGACCCAGAACAGCTAAGAAGGCAAGCCTCCGTTTCCAAATCAATCACAGTCATCTGGGGAACTACGTATTCTTTCTTTTCAATTTCATTATTCATCTTACACCCCCCTACTTGACGATAACCGACTGACCATTCTTGATGAATGCGCCCTGAGATTTGGGTTTATTGATCTTACGACCAGTTGCATCAAACCAACTATCAGACTTAATGATGCTGGAAGGAATTACTGCATTCGTGAGGCCCAGAGTTCCTTCCTGCGGATTCTGTTCTTCCGAAGAATCTCCAGATTCAGAACCAGGTACATCAATTCCTTCAGGAATGGATTCCACCTTCTTTTCAGGAACCACATAATCACGTATACAGACCTTCATGTTAGATGGCAATTCAGAAACGTCTACAGTAGACATTACAGCAGTGGACCTCATCAAAGCAGGCTTGGGAGAAGAGGCAGGTCTATCATAATACAGATAGGCTCGCATTGATTTAATAGAAGAATTCTTACCGACCTTGATGAATTTACCATTCACGAATGTTTCTTCGCCAGCCTTGTAAGTATAACCGAAAACGTTACCCAATTCGGAGTCACCTTCAAGCCACTTCTTTGCGGCATAGACTCCCTGAAGTTTCCAAAGTCCATCCACAACGTTCAAGTTACTACCAACTGTCTTCACAATAGTCAGTTTTGTTTTTCCTCTTTTTTCAGAAGACGCAAACTGCAAAGAAGCCTGTTCACCAATAATCTTCACCAAGTAAGGATGATTGGCATAGAGCATATCTTCGGCAACGCAATCCGTAGACGGATTGTATTCAGCCCCTTCGCAAAGAGGACGAATGCCTACTTCCCAAACGTCCAAGGGATTGCCGTCTTTATCAACTTGAGCCACTCCACTAAATTCATAGAAACGGGCATTAGTTACGTACTTCGCCTCAATATTGAAAGGGAACATCACAGTAGACATTACACCAGCCTTGTACTGGCGATCCAAAGAAATTGAGTCCACATCCACGGTCACATCTGCAGGAATGACCAAATCAACATCTTCAGAGAACTCAGCAGAGGAGCCGGTCTTTGTGGGCTTCAGCAGAGCCATGATACCCTTGTTGCCAGAAGACAAAGTGATTTCTTCAAAGGCAATGCCGCTACCGTTCTTTTCAAAGAAAGCATTGAGAGCATCTGCGTCGGTGGACATACCGTCCACAACCTTGTCCAGAACGTCAGCTTCGGAGGAAGCGACATTCACACCAGAGCCTTTTGTAGTCACTTTATTTGTTGTCGAGCCCTCCTTATAAAGGACACCACAATTCGTTCCAACGCAAGACACGTTGTTAAAAGTGATTGTACCTGCAGAAGCATCAGAAGCACCAACAACGGCAATGGCAGTACCGATGTTGTAGCTATTTTCGATGGTCAAGGAAACGCTGTTATCAACGTAACCAACGAGAGCACCGACATTTTTACCAGAACCAAGAACTTCACCAGCGTTGTAGCAGTTTGTGATTGTCAAAGAGGGATAATAGTAGCTACGATTTCCCGCATCGTATCGACTTACACCACCTACAAGGCCTCCAACCTTTGTGGATCCAGAAGCGGAGTAAATAACACCCTTAAAGGAACAATTATCAATCTTGACATCGTTTATAGACTTATCACCGACAACGTCTCCAATAAAGGCGCCTCCATCCCAACCAGTTACTTTGAAGTAAGAATCTTCAATGGCGAGATTTTTAATGCTGGCAGACTTGACTGCGCGGCGAACAAGAGCAGGATAATTACCGCCACTGACGTACAGGCCATAAATGGAATGGTTCTTTCCGTCAATGGAGCCTTCGAAAGCTACAGATTCTGTGCCAATGCCAATCCATTCGTTGAGGGCGCAGCCGTCCTTCAGGCCAGACTTATCGTCTTTTAGGCTGGACATCACTGCAGTTTGGGATTCACCGTTAAAATAGATGTCGGCAATCAATTCTGCACAAGCAGAAGCTTCGCCGCCATTCACCTTGCTGGCAAATGTAATCAAATCGGATGCAGAAGCAATCTGATGAAGATGTAAGTTTCGTTCTGTAAAATCAATAATTCATGAAAAAAGGCCCGTTTAGGGCCCTATAAACAAAAAGTGGAGTTTCCACATCCTATTTTTGGTTTTACCACAAATCAAAAAGGAATCAATTATGGAGAACTCCGAAAACAAATATAGTTTCGACCCGACAATTTTGAAAGCCCTGATTGAGCAGGGACCCGATTTTTTGATGGATCTTTTCAGGCTCGCGATGAACGAGGCCATGAAATTGGAACGAGAGAACTTCCTAAATGCAGGGGCCTACGAACGCTCCAAAAATCGTCTGGATTACGCGAACGGTTTCAAACCCAAGACTCTTAATATGCGGTCCGGGCAGGTCACATTTGCCATCCCGCAGACTCGCAACAGCGGCTTCTAC